>JAWLEL010000322.1:0-3497 GCA_041686165.1 Lentibacter sp. | reverse complement strand
CGCGCTCATGGGCACGGAGGATGTCACGGTCGCATTCGCCAAGGACGGGATCGAGGCCCTCGCCCGCATCGCCGCCGAGGTGAACCGCTCCGTCGAGAACATCGGGGCACGGCGTCTCTACACGGTGCTCGAGCGCGTCTTCGAAGAGCTCAGCTTCACCGCGCCCGACCGTGGGGGCGAAACGATCACGGTCGACGCCGCATTCGTCGATGCCCATCTCGGCGAACTGATGAAATCAACGGATTTGAGCAGCTACGTTCTGTAGAAAGACGCGTGAATCACGCATTCTTTTTCCAGTTGTGCAGATTTGGGAGCACAATCCTCTGAACAATGGCCTGTTTTGCGCGCAACGCGCATGGGCAATGGGATACCCTCGTTCCGACACAGACGGGAATCATCTCATGACCACAGCCAAGACCTTCCAGAACATTGCCCGCGCGCTCACCGATCACGGGACCGACAGGCTCTTCGGCCTCATGGGCGACGCAAATCTCTTCATGGTCGACAGTTTCGTGCGCGATCAGGGCGGCAAGTTCATCCCCGCCGCGCATGAGGGCAGCTCGGTCCTGATGGCGCTGGCCTATACCCATGTGGCCGGCAAGGTCGGTGTCGCCACGGTCACCCACGGCCCGGCGCTGACCAACTGCATGACAGCGCTAACCGAGGGCGCGAACGGCAATATCCCGATGGTGCTTCTGGCCGGGGACACGCCGGTCGCCAACCCGCGGCACCTGCAGAGCATCGACCAGCGCGAAGTGGTGAAGGCCTCCGGCTGCGGCTTCGAGCAGATGCGCGCGCCCGAGACCGTCGCCATGGATGTCGCCCGCGCATTCTATCGCGCGCAGGTCGAGCGGCGGCCCATTGTTCTGAACATGCCGGCGGATTTCATGTGGCAGGAGGCCGAGCACGAACCCCGCGTGCTCGATGTCTTCACAGCCCCTGGCGCCGTTGCCGAAGGCGAGATCCTCGACAACGCGATCGGCATGATCGCCTCGGCCCGCAGGCCCATCATCCTGGCTGGCGCGGGCGCCGTGGAGGCGCGCGACAAGCTCATCAAGCTTGCCGACAGGCTCGAAGCGCCGCTCGCCACGACACTCAAGGCCAAGGATCTCTTCGCGGATCACCCATATAACATCGACATTTTCGGCACGCTGTCGACGCCAGCGGCCTATGATCTGATCGCCCAGTCCGATTGCATCGTCTGTTTCGGCGCGAGCCTGCACGAGTTCACCACGGACCGGGGCAAGCTCATGACGGACAAGCGCATCATCCAGGTCGATATCGACCCGACGGCCATCGGCGGCAGCCTTCATCCCGATGCCGCACTTCTCGCCGATGCCGGGCTCACCGCCGATACCATCGTCTACTGGCTCGACGAGGCCGAGATTGATGCAAGCGGGTTCACCCGCGAGCTTGACCAGGCCACGCTGACAGAGCATCCCAAGGGCTCCAACAAGACGGCGGAAGGCTGCATCAACTACATCCATGCGCTGGAGAGGCTCGAAGAGACGCTCCCGAAAGATCGGGTTCTGCTCACGGATGGCGGCCGCTTCATGACAGAGGTCTGGTGCCGCGTGTCCGCGCCCGACCCGCGCAATTTCGTCGCGACGACGAATTTCGGCTCCATCGGAATCGGCCTTCAGGAAGCTGTCGGCGCCTGTGTCGCCGCGCCCGACCGGCCCGTTGTCCTGTTCAGCGGCGATGGCGGCTTCATGATGGGTGGCATCAACGAGTTCAACACTGCGGTGCGCCATGAGATGGACCTTGTCGTGATCCTCGCCAACGATTCCGCCTATGGCGCAGAGCACATCCAGTTCCTCGACAGGAAGATGGACCCCAGCCTTTCGGAGTTTCACTGGCCGTCCTTCGCGGCGATCGCCAAGGCGCTTGGCGGAGAGGGCTACGAGGTGAGCTGCGAGGACGAGCTGGAGACGGCGCTCGCGGCGATCGGCACGCGCAAGGGCCCGATGCTCATCGAGCTCAAGCTCGATCCGCATGACGTCCCGCGTATGCGAATCTGACATCTCCCGGCAGTTCCCGCTTTCCTTTCGGTGAAACTGAGAGGAAAACTGTCGCATGAACACCCTGGACTTTCTCCGCCTCAACGCGCGCTGGCTGCTTGCCGGTGTGCTCCTCACATTCCTGTCGAGCTTCGGTCAGACCTTCTTCATCTCCATTTTCGCGGGCGATATCATGGAGGCCTTCAGCCTCAGCCATGGCGAATGGGGCGGGATCTATGCGCTCGGCACGCTCGCCTCGGCGGCAGTCATGGTCTGGTCGGGCGGTCTGACCGACCTGTTTCGCGTGCGCACACTGGGGCCATCGGTGCTCGTGCTTCTTGCCTGCTCCTGCCTCTTCATGGCCACCAACCATGCCGGCTGGCTCCTGCCTATCGTCATCTTCCTGTTGCGTCTCATGGGCCAGGGCATGACCTCGCATATCGCCGTTGTCGCCATGGCCCGCTGGTTCGTCCGCGCCCGCGGGCGCGCGCTCTCCGTCGCGACGCTCGGCGTCTCGGCGGGTCAAGCGCTCCTGCCCCTGCTCTTCGTTGCCCTGCTGACGGTCTTCGACTGGCGCATCCTCTGGGTCATGGCCGCCGGTGTCGCGCTTCTGATGATCCCCGTGCTCACCGGCCTTCTGCGCGAGGAACGCACGCCGCAATCCATGGCGCGAGAGTCCCATTCGCTCGGCATGAACGCCCACCACTGGACACGCAACGAAGCGCTGAAACACTGGCTGTTCTGGGCCATGGTGCCCGCCATTCTCGGACCATCCGCCTTCGGCACGGCGCTGATGTTCCACCAGGTTCATTTCGCCGAGATCAAGGGGATCAGCCATATGGCCATCGTCTCGATGTTCCCGATCTACACCATCGTCCTGATCGTCGCGATGATCCTCTCCGGCTGGGCGCTCGACCTGCTGGGCACACACCGCCTCATACCGTTCATTCATATACCCGCCGTGCTCGCCTTTCTCGTCTTCGGCACGTCCACCAGCACGCTGGGGCTGGCCTTCGGCTTCGCCCTGTTCGGCATCGCCTCGGGCGCGCATTCCACCATGCCCAATGCCTTCTGGGCCGATGTCTACGGAACCGCCTCCATCGGCTCGATCAAGGCCATGGCGGCGGCTGTCATGGTGCTCGGCTCTGCCATCGGCCCGGGGCTGACCGGCTGGCTGATAGACTTCGGCCTCAGCCTTGAAACCCAATACATCCTGGTCGCCGGATATTTCATGGCCTCTTCGCTGATCATGTGGCTCGGCGTCCGCAAGGCCGCGCGGCTCCTGCCCCCCGTGCCAGCCTGAGCTTGTCTTCGAAGGCCTGCGTGGTATTTACGGGGTCAACCCGCGCGCGCAGCGCTGAAAGAGGCCCGATGACGCATCAACCCGACCCTGATGATCTGCCCATCATCCGCTCAGCGCGGCGCGTGCTCAAGACGGAAGCGAGCGCCATTCTCGAAATGGTGGAAGCGCTTCCCGATGACTTCGCCGATGTGGTC
>JAWLEL010000321.1:0-3507 GCA_041686165.1 Lentibacter sp. | reverse complement strand
AGAACGGAGCTGTCCAGCCCGCGCGGCGCCTGGTAGGCGCGGATCGCCTCGCGCGTGCGTGCGTCCATCTGCCCGCTCAATGGGCCGAAATAGACCCCCCGCGCCTTGAGCGCGCGCTGCAAAGATGAAATGATATCAGGGGTATAGGCGTCCTGACAGGGGGTTTCGAACCAGAGCTCCTGCCGTGCCTTGACGATGGCTTGCCGCGTCACCCGGCGATAGACCGGTTCCGTGATGACCGTGCCGTCCTCCGCCAGTTCCGCAGGCTGGACGAGCACAGGTTGCTTCACCGTCTCGATCACCGCCGGCGATACGTCCTTGCCCCAGCAGGACTCCGGATCCACACCCTCGGGAGGCTCCGAAAAACTCTTTGCAAGCAAAGGCTTGTCGGGCCCGGGCGCATCACCGCCCACGGCGCAGGCCCCAAGCGTCATGACCGCAGCCAATGCCGAACTGATCGCGCGTTTCACCTTTGGTAAGCCCCTCATTCCCAGCCAGATCGCCCCGATCATAAGCCGCTTTTCCAAGCCCGCAAAGCACGGTTTCAAAACCGGCGCACACAGATTTGTCGTCTGTGGCATGTCAAAGCGTCGTGTCGGGGCTGGCATCCGCGAAACAGGTTTTGTAACAGTGCAGGCGTGGCAACATACGCGCACCATCTTCGAGGAGCAGGCAGCAATGGCGAAAATCACTTATATCGAACACAATGGCACCGAGCATACCGTCGATGTCGCGAACGGGCTTACGGTAATGGAAGGTGCGCGCGACAACAACATCCCGGGCATCGAAGCCGATTGCGGCGGGGCCTGCGCCTGCTCGACCTGCCATGTCTACGTTGATCCCGCATGGGCCGAAAAGCTCCCGGCCAAGGACGACATGGAAGAAGACATGCTGGATTTCGCCTTCGAGCCCGATGAGACACGCTCACGCCTGACCTGCCAGATCAAGGTGACAGATGCACTCGACGGCCTCGTCGTTCAGATGCCGGAAAAGCAGATCTGATTTGAAAGCGGCACCGCGCCCGCCCTTTCGCCCATGGCATGCGCTGACCCGCGGCGCCGGGCTGGCCCTGGCGCTTGTGGCCGGTGTTCCCGGTCCCGGGAGCTCGGCCTCCGAAGCCTGGCGAACGGCGCCCCTGGTTACCGCCGAGCTGACCGACCCGACCGAACGCTATCCGCATGGCGTGCTGGGCGACAGCATCGAATACGGTGCCCTCGTGCTGCAATATCCGCCTGATAATGCCCGCTACGTGATCAGGCTGCCACAGACCCGGGTTTTCGAGGATATAGAGGCGCGTCTTGTGGACGTTGATGGCGACGGGCAGCTGGAAGCCATGGTCGTGGAGAGCCATCAGAACAAAGGGGCCAGGCTCTCGTTCTACAACGGTGGCGGTTTGATCACGGCCACGCCCTATATCGGGCAGCGCAACCGCTGGCTCGCCCCGATCGGTGTCGCAGACCTCGACGGAGACGGTCATGTAGAGATCGGGTTTATCGACCGGCCCCACCTGGCCAAGACCCTGCGCATCTGGCGCTTCGAGCGCGGGGCCTTGCGAGAGCTGGCGGCGCACGAGGGACTGACCAATCACAAGATCGGCTGGGACGTCATCGCCTCCGGCATCCGCGAGTGCGGCGACGGCCCCGAGATGATCACCGCCGACGCGGACTGGAGACATGTCATCGCGACACGTTTTGACGGCAAGGAAATCTCGACACGACGCATCGGCACCTACGAAAGCCGCGCCAGCATCGCTCAAGCTCTTTCCTGCGCGCACTGAGCGTGCAATAAGCTGTTCATGTTGCGCCTGTTCCCGATCCTTCTCCTCGCTCTGCTCGCTGCCTGCACCCGGCCGCAGACCACAGGGTTTTCTGAACCCCACCCCGAGGCCAGCATTCAAAGCGTCTTCATCGCGACGCAGCGCACGACCGGCCAGAGCGGTCAGATGTTCGGCGAGGCCCGCTCGCAGGAGCTCAACTTTGCCCGCACCGAAATCTCCATTCCGCCGGGCCACGAGCTTGGCCGGATAGAACGCGGCAGCGGCAATGTCGATGCGTCCCGGCACTTCGCCCCACTCGGCCTTGAGCCTCTCCAAAGCTCCACAGCCCTCAGCGCAGCCATTCGTGACACCCGTGTCGATCCTTCCGAGCCGCTGATGGTCTTCGTTCACGGCTACAACAACACGCTCGAGGACGCGGCCTTTCGCGTCGCCCAGATCCAGCAGGATTTCGAGACGAGCAACCCCGCCCTGCTCTTCTCCTGGCCCTCGGCGGGCGATCCGCTCGGCTATGCCTATGATCGCGACTCAATCCTCTTCGCGCGCTCCGACCTGAGCCGCCTCCTCGGCGATTTGCAGGACCACGGCCATGATGAAATACTGATCCTGGCACATTCCATGGGCGGCTACCTCGTGATGGAAGCTCTCAGGCAGCTTTCCCTTTCCGGGGAAAAACACCGCCTCGGGGCGGTAGAGGGCGTCATACTGATGTCTCCGGATATCGACCCCGATGTTTTCCGCCGCCAGGCCGAGGAAATCGGCACGCTCCCCCGCCCCTTCGTCGTCATGACCAGCCAGAAGGATCGCGTGCTCAATCTCTCTGGGTTTATGG
Source organism: Lentibacter sp. (assembly GCA_041686165.1). GTDB lineage: Bacteria > Pseudomonadota > Alphaproteobacteria > Rhodobacterales > Rhodobacteraceae > Lentibacter. Next base: position 901 of record JAWLEL010000321.1, on the reverse strand, counting down.
TCGGGCGAAAGGAGCGGCTGGGCCGGATTCGCAGTGCGGAAGACCTCGACGGCCTCGGCGTAACCGTGCTTGACTTCTCGCTTTTTGACGCCGGCGAGAGCTTCGGGCACATGATCCCTGTCTCTTCCCCGGAGGCCATTTCCTTCTTGAGGCGGCTCGCAAGAGGGCTCAATGTGGCCACGGATGACTTTTCGCGCTATGTTCTACTTGGTGAAAAGAAGCGTAGCAGGTTCCCCGTCGCCAACTGACGCGGGGGCCAGGGAGACTGACATGGCAGGCGGATGGGCAAAAGATGGAGCTGTCAGCGAACAGATCGAAGCCTCGATTTCCGATGAGCTCGCACGTCTCAAACAGCGCAAGACGCCGCAAGGCGAAAGCCTGAAATACTGCGCCGAATGCGACGAGGAAATCCCCGAAGCCCGGCGGGTGGCGCTGCCCGGCGTGAAACTGTGTATCGACTGCCAGCAGGACCGCGACGGGGCACAATCTCGCCGCGGCGGGATCAACCGCCGCGGCTCGAAGGACAGCCAGTTGAAGTAGTTACCCCAAAATGAGCTTCCCTATGACAATTCGGACATAAAGCCTGAGTATTCTCCAGACTATCCTCTCCGCCCTCCGCGAGAGGCTTCACATGATGCACCTCTAGGTATGGTGTGTTGTCACTCGCGCGTCGAAATGGCGCTGGTTTGTTGCATTTCTCACAAAGACCATTTGCTTGCGATAAGCGTTCCGCGACCACGTCCGGATTACGTCTGTAAACAACTACTTCCGACAGATAGCGTTCCGGCGTGAGGGACTCCGCGCTCAGTCTTCTTGCGCGCACCTGCGGAGTGTCCTCAGCAGCACGGCGAACGTTATCTTGAAACTCGGACCTTGCCCTGTCCGCTTCTATAGCTTTTTC
>JAWLEL010000320.1:0-3507 GCA_041686165.1 Lentibacter sp. | reverse complement strand
GCCGCGAAGCCTGCGAAGATCGTCCAGGCCAGCGCCACGGGAAGGGAGACGATACGCCAGCGATCCGTGCGCACGGGATGAATGAACTTGACTGGCAGGAACATCGCCACCGAGAGCACGGCGACGATCGCGAGGCAGACCTGCCACGAGGGCGAGACGGCGAAGAGCACGAGGATCAGCATGTTCCAGCAGCCGGGAAAGCCCGAGAAGGAATTGTCAGCGGTTTTCATGCGGGCGTCGCAGAAATAGAGCGCCGAGGTATAGGTGATCACGATCACCGCGACCCAGCCCGACCAGCCGGCCATGAGCCCCGAGGCGTAGAGCGCATAGGCCGGGATGAAGACATAGGTGAGATAGTCGATGATCAGGTCGAGCAGCACACCGTCGAACTGCGGTGCGTTTTTCTTCACGTCGTAGTGGCGCGCGAGCGGGCCGTCGACGCCATCGACTGCGAAGGCGACGATCAGCCAGACGAACATCATCGCCCAGTCTTTCTGGATCGCTTCCAGCATGGCCAGCATGGCAAAGACGGCACCGGTGGCGGTCAGGAAATGAACGGTGAGGGCTTTGGTTTGATCGGTCATTTCGAATTGCTCGCGGATTTTGGGTGCGCGCGCTCGTATACGTCCATCAGGTGACGGGTATCAACCGCTGTGTAGGCTTGCGTCGTCGAAAGGGAGGCATGTCCCAGCAGCTCCTGAATGGCGCGCAGGTCGCCGCCGGCCGAGAGAAGATGTGTCGCGAAGGAGTGGCGCATGGCGTGCGGTGTGGCCGAGGCGGGCAGGCCGAGTTGCAGCCGTGTGGCCTGCATGACTTTCTGGATGGCCCGTGGGCTGAGCGCACCGCCGCGCACGCCGCGAAAGAGCGCCCCTTCATCGCCCGCGAAGGGGCAGAGTGTCAGATAGCTGTCAACTGCGCCGCGCGCCGCGTCCATGACGGGCACGATGCGTTCCTTGCCGCCCTTGCCTGTCATGCGCAGCACGGAAGGGAGCGGCGCGTCGGACATTTGCAGGCTGAGCGCCTCCGAAATGCGCAGCCCGCAACCGTAGAGCAGTGTGATGACGGCGATGTCACGCGCGCCAACCCATGGCTCGCGCGATTGCAGCTCGGCGGCGGTGATCATCTCGCGCGCCGCCTCTTCGGAGAGCGGGCGCGGCAGCCTGGCCTGGAACTTGGGTGCGCGGGCATTCACCACGGCGGTGGCTTCGAAGCTCTCACGCTCACCGAGCCAGCGAAAGAAAGATTTGACCGAGGAAAGCTTGCGCGCGATCGAGCGCGAGCCGAGGCCATCGGCCCGGAGTCCGGCCATCCAGCTGCGCATGTCGGTGATGGTCAGCGCCTTGAGCGGGGCGAGCCCGCTTTCACCGCCGGAATGCTGCACCATGAAGGCCAGGAAGCCATGCACATCGCGCCTGTAGGCGTCGATCGTGTTCTCGGATGCGCCAGAGAGGGCGCGGCGGGTCTCCAGCCAGGATTGGACCGCATCCTTCAGCTGTGGCGAGACCGGGTTCATGAAAGCCAGCGGCGCATCGCTCTTTCGAAGACGCCCGCGAAGAACGAGAGCAGGTCCGTGCCTTGCTGCGGGGTGAACTGGTGTGGATCCTCGCCGCCCATGAGAAGCATGCCCGGCAGGCGCCCCTCGCCGAAATCGAGCTTGAGGCAGGCCTCGGACCTGATCCAGCTTGCGGCCTCGCCATAGATCGGCGGGCCTTCCTCGAGCTGACGCAGGGTGACCTGTTTGCGTTCGCCGCCTGTCGCGCCGCGGGCGAGATAGTCTTCGATATAGCCCGGCTCGACGACCGTGAGCACTTCGCCGAGGCGTTGAACGGCGGGGTCGTCATCGTGTTGGACGGATTCGAAAACAAGCTTGATGCAATCGACGCGCAGGATTTCGGCGACGGGGCCGCCAAGGTCCTTCAGGAAACCCTCGAACTCCACCGGATCGAGCATCCGCAGGATCGCGCGGTGCACCTGGTTGGTGCCTGCGAGGTTCTCGTAGGCTGCGGCAATTACGCTACGGTGCGTATCTTCGAGCCGGTCGAGACGAGCTTCGAGCCGCTCCATCGCGATGCCGCGCAGATCGACGATATTGCCACCCATCGTGCGCTCGTTGGCGGCAATGAGCGCGCGCATCAGATCCTGGTCGTCAAGAATAACATCAGGTTCCGTAATGATTTTTTCGCGCACGATATCGTCCATGCGGGCCTTGCTGCTCATATGTCGCCTCTTTTTTTACGGGCTTTATAACACAGGGTCAGAGAATTTTCTGCCCCGTTTTTTCCCAATCTGCAAGAAATGCCTCGAGGCCTTGATCGGTAAGCGGGTGCTCGGCCATGGCCTTGATGACCTTGGGTGGCGCGGTCATCACGTCGGAGCCGACATGGGCACATTGGAAGGCGTGGTTCACGCTTCGAATCGAGGCCGCGAGAATCTCGGTCTGGAAATCGTAGTTGTCGTAGATGGTTCGGATATCAGAGATCAGCTCCATGCCGTCGAGGTTGATGTCGTCGAGCCGGCCGATGAAGGGCGAGATGAATGTCGCCCCCGCCTTGGCGGCCAGAAGCGCCTGGTTGGCCGAGAAGCAGAGCGTCACGTTGACCATCTTGCCTTCGTTCGTGAGCACGTTGCAGGCCTTGAGGCCGGCCCATGTGAGCGGGACTTTCACGGCGATGTTCTCAGCGATATCGGCGAGTTTTCGTCCCTCCTCGATCATCGCGTCCGCTTCCGTGGCGACGACTTCGGCGCTGACGGGGCCATCGACCAGATCGGCGATTTCCTTCGTGACTTCAAGGATATCGCGGCCCGACTTGAGGATCAGCGAGGGGTTTGTCGTCACCCCGTCGACCATGCCCAGCTCGTTGAGCTCGGCGATGGCCTCGATCTCGGCTGTATCTACGAAGAACTTCATGGCGCGCCTCTCGCATGGGTTTGGAATTGTCGTTCGCAGGTTTAGCCCATAGAACTCGATCTCGAAACCCCAAACCGGAGGGACGCGTGCAGGAGCCCGACTATTTCGACGAAGGTGTGCTCGTCGCGGTTCTGACGACGCAGCCGCTTGACCGGGCGCTCGATTACAAGGCGCCGCCGGGCGGGTGTTTCCGGGGCGCTTTCGTGGAGGTGCCGCTGGGGCCGCGAAAGGTGATCGGGGTTGTCTGGGGGGCGGGCAAGGGCGGTTTCGATCTTGCCAAGGCCCGCTCGATCATCCGGGTGCTCGACGTTGCGCCCATGCGCGAGGAAATGCGCGCCTTTCTCGAGAAATGCGGCAGCTACACTCTGACCCCGATGTCTTCGATGCTGCGGCTGGCCACGCGGGCGCCGGGACTGTCCAACCCGCCTTCCATGCAGAAGATCTACCGGCGGGGCGAGGCCGCGCCGGACCGGATGACCGATGCGCGACAGCGTGTTCTCAGGGTCTTCGACGATTATGGCGGGCTGGGCTTTACGCAAAAGGAGCTGGCCGATCATGCGGGGGTGACACCGTCCGTCATCAAGGGGCTGGTGAAGCAA
>JAWLEL010000319.1:0-3513 GCA_041686165.1 Lentibacter sp. | reverse complement strand
GCTGATGGCCACCAAGGCGCGCTACCTGCTGTTCGAAACATCGAACCCGCGCCACGGCCATGAATGGACGGTGTTCCAGAGCCGCAAGGGCGACATCCCGGAGGATAAGGTTCTGGTGCCCGGTGTCGTGGACACGACGACGAACTTCGTCGAGCATCCCGAGCTGGTCGCCCAGCGCATCGGGCGCTTTGCCGATATCGTCGGGGCGGAGCGGGTCATCGCCGGATCGGATTGCGGCTTCGGGACCTTCGCGGGCTTCGGCGCGGTGGACCCGGACATCGCCTATGCCAAGCTCACCGCCCTGAGCGAAGGCGCGGCGCTGGCCGGATGACACCGCTTGTCCTGATCCCCGGCATGATGTGCGATGCGCGGCTCTTCGCGCCGCAGATCGCCGCCTTTTCCGCCCGCCGGGACATCTGCCTGCCGAGCCTGCACGGGGCCGCCAGCATCGCGGCGCTGGCGCGCAACGTGCTCGAAGGCGCGCCGCCGCGCTTCGCGCTGGCGGGGCTGTCCATGGGCGGGATCGTCGCGATGGAGGTGCTGCGGCTCGCCCCCGAGCGGGTAGAGCGCATCGCGCTTCTGGACACCAACCCGCTGGCCGAGCGCGAAGAGGTCAAGGCGCGGCGGCTGCCGCAGATCGAGGCCGCGCGCGCGGGCGATCTTGCCCGCGTCATGCGCGAGGAGATGAAGCCCAACTACCTAGCCGCCGGGCCGGGGCGGGAGGCGATTCTGGACCTGTGCATGGAGATGGCGCTCGGGCTTGGCCCGGATGTCTTCGCGCGCCAGTCCCGCGCCCTGATGGGCCGCCCGGACCAGAGCGAGACATTGCGCGGCGCCGACTTGCCCGCGCTGGTGCTTTGCGGGCGGCATGACGCGCTCTGCCCCGTGGAGCGGCACGAGTTGATGGCCGGGCTGATCCCCGGCGCGGCGCTGGAGATCATAGAAGGCGCGGGGCATCTGCCCGTGCTGGAGAAACCCGAGGAAACGAATGCAGCGCTCGCGCGCTGGCTGGAGGATTGATGAACGACGCCCTGCTCACGCTTCTCGAACAGGTGGACACGCCCACCGTCTGCAACGCCATCGAGGTGGTCGAGGGCAAACGCGGATTCGACAGGTTCACGCGCGGCACGATGCTCTGCTCTGCCCCGGAGGCCGGGGCCATCGTCGGTTATGCGCGCACCGCGAAGATCGCCGCGCTCGCCCCGCCGGAGGAGGCCCCGGAGGCGGTCAGGGCGCGGCGCATGGACTATTACCGCCACATGGCCCAAGGCCCGCGCCCGGCCCTCGCCGTGGTTGAGGACCTCGACTTCCCCCATTGCATCGGGGCCTATTGGGGCGAGATCAACACCAGTGTTCACAAGGGTTTCGGCCTTTCGGGGGCGCTCACCAACGGGGTCATGCGCGACCTGGGCGATCTGCCGGAAGACTTTCCCGTCGTGGCGGGCTCCGTGGGCCCGAGCCACGGGTTCGTTCATGTGCGCGAGATCGCAACGCAGGTCACCATCTTCGGGATGCCGGTGGAAGACGGCGAGCTTGTCCATGCCGACCGCCACGGCGCGCTGGTGATCCCGGCGGATTACCTCGGCGCGCTCGGCGCGGCGATCGGCAAGATGCAGGAGACCGAGCAGATCGTCCTCAAGGCGGCGCGGGCGGAGGGGTTCGACTTCGAGGCTTTCGAAGCGGCGTGGACGGCGTTCGAGAAGGCCAGAACCTGAGCGGGCGCGAGCGGCTGAACGGTCGCGATGCGCGGGGCGCTGGGTATGTGAAGTGTCTAAACCCGGGTTCAATTTCGGAGCAGACATTCAAGCAAGGCCCATCGCCAGACCGCGGGATGGCGAACCGACGGTCATTCTGTGCACTTTATGCCTGCCACATCCGGATGCCGCCCGAGCGATGCACCCAGCTTTACCAAATCGCCAGCCCGTTCGGGCGGTCTGGCGATGGGCCGGGCACCTTCGGTGCTATTCCGGCCCGGGCTATAGAATGATCGCTCACAGGCTACAGCAACATTGCCGTCGCACGCGCAATCGAGCGCCCGTCTCAGGCCTTTGCACCCCCGAGCCGCGCGACACCGCCTGCCAGAACCTCAAGGCCGCGGGCGAGGTCGGCCTCGTCGGTGTCTTCCTCGAAGGCGTGGGAAATGCCGTTGATCGACGGCGTGAACAGCATGGCGACAGGCATGTGCACGGCGACGTTCGTGGCATCGTGCAGCGCGCCCGAGGGCATGGTGCGCCACGCACCGGGGGCCACCGCTTGGGCGCTTTCCTCCAGCGCACTGCGCAACATCTGGTTCATCGCCACGGGCTCCAGCCCGAGCATCGGGCCATAGCTGACTTCAAGGCCACGCACCTTGGCCACTTCATCGGCAGTCTCGCGGATGATCTCTTCCATGCGGCCCAGCCGGTCCGCATCGCCGTCGCGCCACTGCATCGAGAAGGTCGCCTGCCCCGGCACGATGGAATGCGCATCGGGGTGCAGTTTCACATGGCCGATCGTCCAGACGGTCTGCGGCGTGACCACGTTGCGAAAGCGCTCGTTGATGGCGGCGTTGAATTCCGAGAGGGCCTGGAAGGTATCCTTGCGGCGGTGCATCGGTGTCGTTCCGGCATGGTTCTGCTCGCCGTGGAAGGTGATGCGCATGTCGCGGATGCCGACGATATCGGTGACGACGCCCGCTGCCTCGCCCGCCTCCCAGAGCCAGGGGCCCTGCTCGATATGCATCTCGATGAAGCCGGTGAAACGGGAAGGATCGACGAAATCGCCCGTCACATCGCTCATGGCGGCGCGGGCATGGGCCAGGGTGATCCCGGCGCTGTCGGTGAGCTGGTCGGCTTCCTCGAGAGAGAGACGCCCCGACCAGACCGTGCTGCCCGTGGTGACCCCGAAGCGGCCCTCCTCGTCCTGGAAAGAGACGACCGAAACAGGCGGCCCGCCCGCCTCACGCGCCGCGCGCGCCACTTCCAGCGCCGCGATCACCCCCAGCGCCCCGTCGAGCCAGCCGCCCTCGGGCTGGCTGTCGGAATGCGAACCGAGCAGGATCGAGTTCGGCTCCGGCGAGAGGCCGAAGAGCGAGCCCATCGGATCGTAATGCGGCGTCAGCCCCGCCGCCTCGAACTTGCCTGCAAGCCAGGCCCGCGCAGCAATGTCGGCTTCCGAATAGGCCGGGCGGATCACGCCCTTGCCCACGCCGGAAGCCCCGAAGCTGCGCAGCTCGTGAAGATCGGAAAGGAAGCGGTCGGGGTTGGGTTTCATGGTGCACCTCGCGTTTTGAGCGAACCTTCACACCAATCACCCGAAATGAAAACCCCCGCTGCGCCGCGCATGAACGCCGTGAACGATAAGACACCGCCTCCAGGCTTTCGAAGCCGGGGTTTCGCCCTGGCAGGGCGGGCGCGCGGGGTGGGTGGGTGGGACGTGCGCCCGCCCTGCCCCGTCTTACTCCGCCGCGACGGCATCCTTTGCCTTTTCGACCTTCACGGCCGCGAACTTGAACTCGGGGATCTTGCCGTAGGG
>JAWLEL010000318.1:0-3518 GCA_041686165.1 Lentibacter sp. | reverse complement strand
GACTGAAGCGGCCCTTTGCTGTTCGAAGGCGTGTCGATCAGGGCTTGATGTAGGTGTAGCCCTGAAGCTGAAGATGCGACAGCTCGGCCACGCCGCTTGGCACGATATCTTCCTCGAAAACATCGAACAGGTCGTCTTCGTAGGATATTTCACGTCCGCGCAGCGTGTTGTTGCAGACATGCACGGCGACGTTCTGGCCCTTGAGCTCGAGCACCTGACCGCGCAGCATCTCGTTTTCCATCGCACGGGACAACACGCCCAGCCCGTTGCCGTGCAGGACGAGCTTGATGTCCATGTTCTCGGAGCCGACGGCGTTGATATGGTTCTGGATGTTGCGCAGAGCGCCTCGATATTTCTTGTCGCCCTCGCCGCCATTGTAGTTGATATGGTAAACGACCTTTTGCTTTCCATAGCCCTCTTTGGCGCCTGCTTCTCCGGCGCCCTGGAAAATGCTTGCGGCAACCAGAAGTGCTGCTGCCACGAGTGTCATAAGGTTCTTCATGGTGTCCTCCCTGAGTTTGGCCGCAAAGAGCTGCGGCCTGTGCCCAGGCTGACATGCGCCGCACGGTGAAAGAAGCTGGGGTAAACCCTTGGAGTGCGTCCCGAATACCCTAGGTGGCCAGGGCGACAAGCTGCGTGGATGAGCGCGCGCCGTATTTCTTGAGCAGGTTCGCGCGGTGATATTCGACCGTCTTGGGGCTGATGTCCAAGGCGCGGGCGATCTCCTTGGAGGAGAGCCCCTGGGCGATGTGATCGAGGATTTCACGCTCGCGCGGCGTGAGCTCGGGCAGGAAGGCCATGCTCTTGGGAGGGGGCGTCGCAGAGCGTTGGCCGCGCAGCAGGAAGACGAGCGCCCAGGCCGCGATCAAAAGGACCATGCCCGCGACAAAGGGCAGGTTACGCTGCCAGAACGGCCTCGATTTGACGCGCGCGGCGAATTCGCTGTTGAGCGCGGTGACGGTGGCGTAAGACACGGGCGCGGCCCACCGGTCTGTCATGCGGACACCTTCGGCAAGTGGGGAGCTGCGCGCGCTCAGGAGCGCCAGCGCCACGGCGTTGCGCAATGCGGGCTCAACACTGGCCATCGCCGCAAAGGGCCACTCGGGGTAAAGGCGCGTCGAAACCTGATAGGGGTAACCGACTGCGGCGCTGGTGTTGAGAAACTCGAAGTCGTCCTCGGCGTAGCGGTTCTCGAGGATCAACCGCTCCATGAGGCCGGTGCGCACGATGCCGATATCGGCGCGGCCCGAGGCGACGTGCTCGGCGACCTGGTCCATCGGGAAGCCGACAAAGTCGAGTTCGCTCGTGTCGGTGAACAGGTTGACCCCTGCGCGCTGGAATTCGCGCCATGCCAGCTGGAAGCCCCCGAAGGCCATTTCATCTATGGCCGCGACGCGCTTGCCCTCGGCATCTTTGAGCAGAGAAATCCCTGCATCCTTGCGGGCAAAGACGAGGCTGCCGAATTCGGTTGTATGCGCGCCGTTTGGCCCGAGGGCTTCGCGGGAGGCCAGAACGCTCATGGGGTGGTGCGTGCTCAATGCGGCGAAATGGCCGGGGTTCGTGAGCAGGAAGTCGATCTGCCCCGCCTCGATCTGGTTGGAGGCGGAAGCGAGTGTCACCGGGACGATCTCGAAGGTCCAGTCGGGAATCGCGGCGTCGAGATAGATCTTGACGCCATGCCAGCGGGCCAGGGCATCTTCATAGCCGAGATAGGCGAGCACACCCAGTTGTGCGCTGCGGGATGTTTGCTGAGCCTTTGCAGGCGTCAGGGCGCACAGACAGAACAGGCATGCGGTGACAACGGGTCTCATCATTTCTCCTCCGAAGGGATATTATAGGCACAACCCTGGCGGCGAGGCCATGCCGAGTGTTGTCGGCGGGTGAGCGGAATTCCCTGCGAGAGAGGCGCGGTGGCGCGCAGTTCGGGGTGGCAGGGGCGCGCAAATCGTGTTACTCTGCCCGCAGCGCTCAGAAGAAGCGACCAAGGCCGAGCAGGGCCCAAGTACATCATCGGACTTCTTGCAGCGTGCAACCGCTCGGCTTGCGCGGCTGTTGTGGTGTCTGCGCTCCATTCCGCAAGATGTCGGTCCGTAAGCGAAATCCCGCGTGCGGGGGCTGAAATTCGGCTATATTCTGTGGCTTTTGAGCGTTTTTTGCGTGACGATACCGGGCAGGCGCGGTAGAAAAGGCGTGGAACAGGCGGAAATCAGACCGCAACAAGCGGCAGAAATCAGGCGGACAGACATATGACACTCAATCTTACAATGCCCGGACAGGAAGATCTCAAGCCACGCATCACGGTATTCGGCGTGGGCGGTGCAGGCGGCAATGCTGTCAACAACATGATCGAAAAGTCGCTCGAGGGCGTCGAGTTCGTCGTGGCCAACACCGACGCCCAGGCGCTTCAGCAGACCAATGCGGCGAGCAAGGTTCAGCTTGGTGTGAAAGTCACCGAGGGGCTGGGCGCGGGCGCGAAAGCCAGCATCGGCGCGGCAGCGGCCGAGGAGAGCATTGAACAGATTGTCGACCATCTCGCAGGCGCCCACATGTGCTTCATCACCGCCGGCATGGGCGGGGGCACGGGCACGGGCGCGGCGCCGATCATCGCGCAGGCCGCGCGCGAGCTGGGTGTTCTGACCGTCGGCGTCGTGACCAAGCCGTTCCAGTTCGAGGGCGCCAAGCGCATGCGCCAGGCCGAGGACGGCGTCGAGGCGCTGCAGAAGGTCGTCGACACGCTGATCATCATTCCCAACCAGAACCTGTTCCGCCTGGCCAATGAGAAGACCACCTTCACCGAAGCCTTCTCCCTCGCCGACGACGTGCTCTACCAGGGCGTCAAGGGTGTGACCGACCTGATGGTCCGCCCGGGCCTCATCAACCTCGATTTCGCGGACGTGCGCGCCGTGATGGACGAGATGGGCAAGGCGATGATGGGCACCGGCGAGGCAGAGGGCGAAGACCGCGCGACGCAGGCCTCCGAGAAGGCCATTGCCAACCCGCTGCTGGACGAGATCAGTCTCAGCGGCGCGCGCGGCGTTCTCATCAACATCACCGGCGGGCACGACCTCACGCTCTTCGAGCTGGACGAGGCGGCCAACCGCATCCGCGAGGAAGTGGACCCCGAGGCGAACATCATCGTCGGCTCGACGCTCGACACCTCGATGGAAGGCGCGATGCGCGTCAGTGTTGTGGCCACGGGCATCGACGCCAGCGCCGTGCACAGCGATATCCCCGTGCCGCGCCGCAAGCTCTCGGAGCCGCTGCGCCAGACCGTGAGCGCGGAAGAAGAGGCCGAGCCTGCACATCAGCCTGCCGCGGCCGAGGCTCCGGAACCTGCTGTCGCCTTTACCGGGGCGCAGGCCAGCGTGAGCCAGGTGGAGGAGCCGACGCTCTTCGAAGACGTGGATGCCCAGAGCGCCGCTGCGCAGGAACAGATGGAAGATATCTTCGCGCCCGCGGCTCAGGCGCGCGAACCCGATCATCACACTGCCGAGGACGACGACCTGCCGCCCCCAGCC
>JAWLEL010000021.1:0-15453 GCA_041686165.1 Lentibacter sp. | reverse complement strand
CGCCGGGGTAGAAGATCATCGCGCCGTCTTCGAACATCTGCTCGCGCGCCGGGTTGATCGCGCGGATGCGGAACCGGGCAGGGGCCACGGCAAGCGCCGCGGCAACCATCTCGGGGCCGATGCGGACCATGTCCTCCTCGATCAGCGCGCCGCCCTTGGCGTAGATCTCGCGCGCTTCGGGCAGCAGGACCTTGACGCCGAGCTCCGCAAGGACGCGCAGCGCTGTCTCGTGCATCTGCGCTATCTCGTCATCGGAAAAGACGGCCTGAGGGGCGAAGGGGTGTCGGAGTTGTCGGTAGGATTCGCTGCGTGGGGGGTGATCTGTGGCAGGGCCGCGCTTGCGGCCACCGCGACGTCGGGTGGTCATGGCTATTCCTTTCCGGCCGCACCGGGACGGGACGGGTATCTGCGCCACCATCACTTCGAGTGTACGAAAGATCAAGTCTCCCGTGCGTCCAAGGCATTTCTGCAGCCTTACCTGGGCAGGAGGTCCTCGCCGGCGATCTCGTCCTCGAGCCAGCTGCGGAACGCGCGCAGCGCGGGAGCCTCGCCGAAGGGCTCGGGCCAGACCAGCCGATAGGCGCCGCGGCTTGGGCAGGGCGGGCCAAAGGCCTCGCAGAGTCGCCCTTCGGTCAGTTCCTCGCGGGCGAGGTATTCGGGAATCAGCGCCACCCCGAGGCCATGGCGTGCCGCTTGCAGGATGGTCGTGAACTGATCATGCCGCGTGCCGGGCAGGCTGGCGACCTTCACGCCGTGTGCGGCAAACCACTCCGCCCAGGCCTCCGGGCGGCTCTGGATATGCAGCAGGGGGAGTGTGGCGAGCGTCTCGGGCGCGCGGGGGCGGTGCTGCGCGAGAAAGGCGCTGGAGGCGAGCGGCACCATGCGCTCATCGGCGATCCTGAGACTGTCCAGCCCCGGCTCAGGCGCAGCGCCGAAGCGAATGGCGGCGTCGAAATCCTCCGCCGACCAGTCGATCGCGCCGACGCGCGTGTTCATGTTCACCGTCACGTCGGGATGCGCGCGGGCGAACCGGGGCAGGCGGGGCACCAGCCAGTGCATCCCGAAAGTCGGCAGGATCGCGAGATTGAGCGTGCCGCCTTCCGGGTTGGTCTGAAGCCTGAGCGCCGCCGAGCGCAGCCGCGAGAGCGCGCGGGCAACCTCCGCGGCGTAGCGCTCGCCCGCTGGCGTCAGCTCGACACGCTTGGCCCGCCGGGTGAAGAGCGTCGCGCCGAGCTGTGTCTCGAGCGCCTGAAGCTGGCGCGAGACAGCGCCCTGGGTAAGGTTGAGCTCCTCGGCGGCGGCAGTGACACTTCCGAAGCGCGCCAGCGCATCGAGCGCGGCAAGCGAGGCCGTGGACGGCAGGTGGCGTCGCTCAATCATTCCGTTTACTCATGTTTTCCAGCTTAATGGGCGTTTTATCATGCAGGTTGCGTATGATACAAGGAGGCTGACAGAGACATGGAAGGAACGTGAAGATGTCCGCTCAAACCCCTGAACTCAAACCGAAAGACGCACCCGACCTCGGCCGCTTCGACTGGGAAGATCCACTTCTTCTCGAGGATGAGCTTTCCGAAGACGAGCGCATGATCGCCCAGAGCGCACGGGCCTATGCGCAGGAAAAGCTCACACCGCGCGTGACCGAAGCCTTCGCCAACGAAAGCGTCGCGCCGGAAATCTTCCGCGAGATGGGCGAGATGGGCTTGCTCGGGATCACCGTTCCGGAGGAATATGGCGGGCTGGGCGGCTCCTATGTCTCTTATGGTCTCGTCGCCCGCGAGATCGAGCGGGTGGACAGCGGCTATCGCTCGATGATGAGCGTGCAGAGCTCGCTGGTGATGTATCCGATCTATGCCTATGGCACGGAAGAGCAGCGCCGAAAATACCTGCCGGGCCTCAGCTCGGGCGAACTCATCGGCTGTTTCGGCCTGACCGAGCCTGACGCGGGCTCGGACCCCGCGGGCATGAAGACCCGCGCAGAGAAGACAGCGGATGGCTACAGGATCACCGGCTCCAAGATGTGGATTTCCAATGCGCCGATCGCCGATGTCTTCGTGGTCTGGGCCAAGTCCGACGCCCATGACGGCAAGATCCGAGGCTTCGTTCTGGAGAAGGGCGCCAAGGGGCTCTCCGCGCCGAAGATCGAGAACAAGATGAGTCTGAGGGCCTCTGTCACGGGCGAAATCGTCATGGATGGTGTCGAAGTAGGCGAGGAGGCTCTTTTGCCGCATGTTCAGGGGCTTAAAGGGCCTTTTGGATGTTTGAACCGAGCCCGCTACGGCATCGCCTGGGGGGCCATGGGCGCGGCTGAGTTCTGCTGGCATGCCGCACGTCAGTATGGCCTCGACAGGCACCAGTTCAAACGCCCGCTGGCACAGACGCAGCTCTTCCAGAAGAAGCTGGCCGACATGCAGACCGAGATCACACTTGGCCTGCACGGGGCGCTCAGGCTTGGCAGGCTGATGGACGCGGCCCGCGCCGCGCCGGAGATGATTTCGCTCCTCAAGCGTAACAATTGCGGCAAAGCCCTTGATATCGCCAGACAATCCCGAGACATGCACGGCGGAAACGGGATCACGCTCGAATACAACGTGATCCGCCACATGGTTAATCTCGAGACGGTGAACACCTACGAAGGCACGCATGATGTCCACGCGCTGATCCTGGGCCGCGCGCAAACCGGGCTTCAGGCGTTTTTCTGAAGCACAAGCGCAGCGGCAGGGCAGAACGGGCCGGGCCGCTGCGCATCGCACCTTTAATGCGCATAATATGTATTATGTTAAATAAATAGTGTTTTGGAAACGGGGGCTTCGCACCCCTTGCCAATCGGACGCGCGGTGCTGTAATTGCCTTTCGAAGTCAAGGAAACGATGCTCGCATGACGTCATTCGCGCTTCTCAACGATCTTGCCGAGGCGAGCAGCATTGAAGAGCTCTGGCCGGTCTACTGCGAAGAGATGGCGCGTTTCGGCTTCGACAGGCTTATCTATGGCTTCACCCAATTTCGGACGGAAAACTCTCTTGGAGACCCCGAGGATTTCGTGATCCTGTCCAACCATGACCCTGGATACCTCGACTGGTTCATCGGCAAGCATGCCTACCAGCAGGCTCCGATGGTCAGATGGGCCCTGAACAATGATGGCGCTGTAAGCTGGCAAATTCTACACGAAAAGTTTGAAGCCGGCGCCCTGTCGGACACGGAAGCGGCCATCGTGGAACACAACCGCGCCGTTGGTGTGCGGGCCGGCTATACTGTCAGCTTCAAGTCGATCACGCCGCAGGCCATGGCGGCTGTCGCGATCACGGCCCGCGAGGACATGGGACAGCCCGAGGCAGACGCGATCTGGCGCGCGCATAGCGAGGCGCTTCTGGCTCTGTGCAACATGATTCATCTCAAGATACTGTCCCTGCCCCGCTATGTTCCCGGACGCCCCCTGACGCGCCGCCAACTCGAAGTTCTGCACTGGATCGCCAACGGAAAGACGACGGCCGATGCCGCCCGCATCATGAACCTCGCGCCCGCGACCGTGGAGAAGCATTTGCGTCTGGCCCGGCAGGTTCTCTCCGTGGACACGACGGCGCAAGCCGTGCTCAAAGCCTCGCTCCACAACCAGATATTCGTCTTGGATCTTCCGGAGCGCCGGGCGAAAACCTGACGCATGGTAAGGCAAACCTGACTTTCATTGGCGTCACTTTTGTGGCAGATTGGCCCTGTTCCCGTGAGTGGTGGCTTCGGCCAATGTGGAACACGGCCTGTCAATCGCTCCGATTTCAGCGCTCTGCAGGCCATCCGGGCAACCGGTGTCGGCGGTCGGGTATTTTTTCGCCCGGGCGTCGGCAGCCCGGCTCACTTTTTTCTTGGCTGGTGCTCAAAGAAAAAGCGCCGCCCCGTGGGGCAGCGCCATGTTCTTGTCTGATGTCGGGACGATCAGCCCTGGGCGGCCTTGGCCACCTCTGCTGCGAAGTCCTCTTCCTTCTTCTCGATGCCTTCGCCCACTTCCATGCGAACAAAGCCCGTGATCGTTGCGCCGGCTTCCTTGGCGGCTGCTTCGACGCTCAGGTCAGGGTTGACGACGAAGGCCTGTCCGAGAAGCGTGGTCTCGGCCATGAACTTCTTCATGCGGCCAACGATCATCTTCTCGATGACCTGCTCGGGCTTGCCGCTTTCGCGGGCGATGTCCATCTGGATCGCTTTCTCCTTCTCGACAACCGCTGGATCGAGCGAGGCCTCATCGAGCGCGGCCGGGCTGGCCGCCGCGATATGCATCGCGACCTGCTTGCCGAAGGCTTCATCTCCGCCGGTCATGCCGACGAGAACACCGATCTTGCCCATGCCGTCAGCCGCGGCGTTGTGGATGTAGGAGACGACTGTCTCACCCTCCACGCTGGCCATGCGACGCAGCGACATGTTCTCTCCGATGGTGGCGACCTTGTCGGTGATCACTTCAGAGACAGGCTTTCCGTCAACTTCGGCATTGGCCAGCTCTTCCGTGCTGGACACGCCTGTCGCCGCATCGGCGATCTTGGCGACCATCTGCTGGAAGTCGGCGTTCTTGGCGACGAAATCCGTCTCCGCGTTCACTTCGACGGCCACGCCTTTGCCACCTTCGACCTTCACGGCCACGAGACCTTCCGCCGCGGTGCGGCCGGATTTCTTGGCGGCCTTGGCAAGGCCCTTGGTGCGCAGCCAGTCAACGGCGGCTTCAATATCGCCGTCGGTTTCTGTCAGCGCTTTCTTCGCGTCCATCATGCCTGCGCCGGTGCTGTCGCGCAGTTCCTTCACGAGTGCTGCTGTGATCGCCATCTTGGCTCTCCTCAAGTTGTAGAACAGGTGTTTGCAGGCATGCCTCTCGCATGCCTGCATGAAACGAGCGTGACGCTCAGCCTTCAGCCTTGGCTTCTTCGGCCTTGGCTTCGTCTGCCGGTGCTTCCTCGGCGGGGGCTTCTTCGGCCGGGGCTTGCGCGGCGGCTTCCTCGACGGGGGCCTCTTCCATCGCGCCGATATCGACACCGGCATTGCCGAGCTGCGCGCTCATTCCGTCAAGCGCGGCGCGCGCGGCCAGATCGCAATAGAGCGCGATGGCGCGGGCGGCGTCGTCGTTGCCTGGGATGATGTAGTCGACGCCATCGGGCGAGCAGTTCGTATCGACCACGGCGACGACCGGGATGCCGAGCTTCTTGGCTTCGGCCACGGCGAGTGCTTCTTTCTTCACGTCGATGACGAAAAGCAGGTCCGGCGTGCCGCCCATCTCGCGGATACCGCCAAGGGAAGCATTCAGCTTCTCCTGGTCGCGTTCCATGTTGAGGCGCTCTTTCTTGGTGAGGCCCTCGGCCCCCTGTTCCATCTGTTCGTCGATGGATTTGAGGCGGCTGATCGACTGGGACACGGTCTTCCAGTTGGTCAGCGTGCCACCGAGCCAGCGGTGATTCATGTAGTATTGGGCGCATTTCTCGGCGGCTTCGGCGATCGGGCCCGAGGCCTGGCGCTTGGTGCCGACGAAGAGCACGCGGCCGCCCTTGGCGACGGTTTCACGGACGGCGTTCAGGGCCGCGTCCAGCATCGGGACAGTCTGCGTGAGGTCGACGATGTGGATGCCGTTGCGCGCACCATAGATGAACTCGCCCATGCGCGGGTTCCAACGCTGTGTCTGGTGGCCGAAGTGTACGCCGGCTTCAAGCAGCTGACGCAATGTGAACTCTGGAAGAGCCATTGTCTTTTTCCTTTCCGGTTTGAGCCTTGGCACGGAGAGAGAAGCGGGTGCTTCAACCGGTGGACGATGAGGGATGTCTCCCCCCATGGCCCGCCCGTGCCTGCAGATTTCGTGTCGCGCGTATAGCGGTGCCCCCTGCCCTTTGCAAGAGCTAAAGCGCGGCTTGCCCGGGTTGGGCAAGACATGGGTGGCGCGAGCCGTCCGGATTTCGAATTTGCTGCGCAAATCCGACCGAGGCGGGAGGACGCTGTCCCCCCGCACCCCCCTGGGATATTTTTTGCAAGAAGAAAGGCTGGCGCGGACCTGGGAAGGATCAGCCGAGCGCGTAGCCCGCGCCGCGCACGGTGCGGATCGGGTCATCGCCGCCGTGCTGTGAAAGTGCCTTGCGCAACCGGCCGACATGCACATCGACGGTGCGCGTGTCGACGTAGATGTCGCGGCCCCAGACCCTGTCGAGCAGTTGCTCTCGGCTCCAGACGCGCCCGGGCTTTTCCATCAGCGTCGACAGCAGGCGGAACTCCGTCGGCCCGAGCCGGACCTCTGCGCCGGAGCGATAGACCCGGTGGGTCTCGCCATCGAGCTGGATATCCTCGTATTGCAGGGCCTCTCCGACCGCGGCGGGGCGTGTGCGGCGCAGCTCCTTTCGGACACGGGCCATCAGCTCGCTCACCGAATAGGGTTTTACCATGTAGTCGTCCGCACCTGTCTCCAGCCCGCGCACCTTGTCGACTTCCTCGGAGCGCGCCGAGAGCATGATGATCGGAAGCTTGCGCGTGTTTTCCCTTGCGCGCAGGCGGCGGCAGACCTCGATGCCCGAGACATGCGGCAGCATCCAGTCCAGCAGGACAAGATCGGGCGCCGCCTCCTCGGCCATGATCATCGCCTCCTCGCCGTCGGCGGCCTCGAGCACGGTGAAGCCCTCGGCTGCGAGGTTGTAAGCCAATACAGCGCGCTGCGCCGCTTCGTCCTCGACCAACAGGATCGTCGGCTGACCATGTGCCATGATCAGACCTCGCTGACGCCTGCGTCCGACGAGGTCCGGTCACGTTTCTCGCGCTGTTCCTCGGGCTTCTCGCCGGTTACGAGATAGATCACCTGCTCGGCGATGGTGGTGGCGTGATCTCCCATGCGCTCGGTGTTCTTGGCGATGAAATGCAGGTGCATGCAGGCGGTGATGTTGCGCGGGTCTTCCATCATGAAGGTGAGAAACTCGCGGAAGAGCGCATTGTAGAGCTGGTCGATATCCTTGTCGCGCTCGATTACGTCGGCGGCCATGTCCGCATCGCGCTGGATATAGGCGTTGAGCGCATCCGAGAGCAGCACCTGCACATCGCGCGCCATGCGGCGCAGCGAGACATGCGCTTCCTCGACGGGGGTAAGCTGGCTCAGGACCTGCGTGCGCTTGGCCATGTTCTTGGCGAAATCACCGATCCGTTCGAGGCTGGCGGCGATCTTGAGCACCGAGAGCACGACGCGAAGATCAACGGCTGTTGGCGCGCGCAAAGCGATCAGCCGCGCGGCCTCTTCGTTGATCTCCTCTTCGAGCAGGTCGATGGGCTTGTCGCCGCGGCGAACCTCTTCTGCTTTCTCCTCGTCGCGGCTGGCCAGGCAGTCCGCCCCACGCAGGATCTGTTCCTCGACGAGACCGCCCATTTTCATGATCTTGGCCTGGATCTGTTCAAGATCCCGGTCAAAGGCCGATGCGATGTGCTGGGTGTTCATTTTTGGTGCTCCTTAGCCGATCCGGCCGGTGATGTAGCTTTCGGTGCGCTCATCTTCGGGGTTGGTGAAGATCTTTTCGGTCTCCCCGAATTCGACGAGATTGCCGAGATGGAAGAAGGCAGTCCGCTGGCTGACCCGCGCGGCCTGTTGCATCGAGTGGGTCACGATGACGACCGAGTATTGCGAGCGCAGCTCGTCGATCAGCTCCTCGACCTGGGCCGTGGCGATGGGGTCAAGCGCCGAACAGGGCTCGTCCATGAGCAGGACTTCGGGCTCGGTGGCCACGGCACGGGCGATGCAGAGCCGCTGCTGCTGGCCGCCGGAAAGGCCTGTCCCGGGAGTCTCCAGCCTGTCCTTGGCTTCGTCCCAGAGCGCGGCGCGGCGCAGGCTCTTCTCCACGATTTCGTCGAGGTCGGCCTTGGTCCTGGCCAGCCCGTGTATCCTGGGGCCGTAGGCGACGTTGTCATAGATCGACTTGGGGAACGGGTTGGGCTTCTGGAACACCATGCCCACCTTGGCGCGCAGTTGCACCGCATCGACCGCCTTGTCGTAGATATCCTCGCCATCGAGCCGGATATCGCCTTCGACGCGGCAGATGTCGATGGTGTCGTTCATCCGGTTCAAGCAGCGCAGGAAGGTCGACTTGCCGCAGCCCGAGGGCCCGATGAAAGCCGTCACGGTCTTGTCCTCGATGTCGACGTCCACGTCCTTGATGGCTTGTGTATCCCCGTAGAAGACCTGGACCTTCTTGGCGGAAAATTTGATGTCCTTGGTTTCCAATGCGCTCTCCGCTTTCAGATTATCATACATGACCTTGTCCTTCCCCTACCATTTGCGTTCGAATTTGGACCGCAGGAAAATCGCCAGGGCGTTCATCGTGATAAGGAACGTCAAGAGAACAAGGATCGCTGCGGAGGTTCGGCTGACAAAGCCGCGTTCCGGGCTGTCGGCCCAGATGAAGATCTGGGTTGGAAGCGCTGTCGCACTGTCAAAGGGGCTGCTGGCGGCAGAGGTGATGAAAGCATTCATGCCGATCAACAACAGCGGGGCTGTTTCACCCAGGGCCTGGGCCAGGCCGATGATCGTGCCGGTCAGGATACCTGGCATCGCAAGTGGCAGCACATGCTGGAACACCACCTGGTGCTTGGAGGCCCCTACGCCCAGGGCGGCCTCGCGAATAGAAGGCGGAACCGCTTTCAGCGCCGCTCGCGTCGCGATGATGATCGTCGGCATGGTCATCAGCGCAAGCGTCAAGCCACCGACGAAGGGGGCGGAGCGGGGCATCCCGAACCAGCCGATGAAAACCGCCAGTGCCAACAGGCCGAAGACGACAGACGGCACAGCGGCCAGGTTGTTGATATTGACCTCGATGAAGTCGCTTATCTTGTTCTTTGGTGCGAATTCCTCAAGGTAGATCGCCGCGCCAATTCCCAGCGGGAAGGATATCAGGAAACACGTCAACAAGGCCCAGAACGACCCGACAAGCGCGCCTTTCAGCCCGGCAAGCTCCGGAAAGCGGGAGTCCGCATTGGTCAGCAGGCCTGCGTTGAATGGCTTCGAGACAAGGCCGAGTTCCGACAACGTATCGAAATTCTCAATTTCTTCATCTTTCAACCGGCGAAACTCTTCCGGGGTGGCGCGATCAATCAGCCCTTTGTTCAACTGGTCGAAGGGGTCTGATGTCGGAACCGTCAATGAGATCGTCTGCCCGATCAGGCTGGGGTCTTCCACGAGCATGTCGCGCAACTTGAATTGTGCGCCATTGGACAGGATCGATGACAGAACCCGCGCTTCGGCGCGGTCCGACATGTCGCTTTCGGGAAAATACTGCCCAAGCGAATTGCTCAAGACATTCCGGAACCCGCCGCGGGGCAGATTCTCTTCGGAAATCTCTTCGGGATCGACGAAGACCTCGATCTCGACATGGGTCTGCGTGAAGGCATGATACCCCGTGCTGACCAGAGACGCGAGAAGGATGAAAAGAACCGTCAGCGAAAATCCGATTGCGGCAATCCCGATACCCTGCAGGATCGCTTGCTTCCGCTTGCGTTTCGCCAGCCCCTTGCGCACGATATCCATCGTGCCGCCATGGTGGCCTGCGCCGCTGTATTCTGGTGTGGTGTCAGACATCTGGGCCAACCTCTAGTCGTAGATTTCACGATACTTGCGGACAATCCGCAAAGCGAAGACGTTGATGACGAGCGTCGCAATGAACAGCATCATGCCCAAGGCGAAAGCAGCCAATGTTTTGGGGCTGTCAAAGGATGTGTCCCCGATCAGCAGCGTCACGATCTGGACGGTCACGGCAGTGACGCTGTCGAGCGGATTGATCGTCATGCGTGCGATCAGACCGGCGGCCATCACCACGATCATGGTTTCGCCAATCGCCCGGCTCACGGCCAGCAACACGCCCCCGACAATACCGGGGATCGCGGCGGGAAAAAGCACGTTCATCATCATCTCGCCACGCGTTGCGCCAAGCGCCAAGGCCCCATCGCGCAATGATTGCGGAACGGCGGACAGTGCATCATCGGCAAAAGAAGAGATGAAGGGGATCAGCATGACACCCATCACGCCACCCGCCGCAAGCGCGGTGTTGGACGCGACATCAAGCCCCAAGGTCACTCCCAACTCGCGAATGGCGGGGGCAACGACGAGGATGGCGAAGAAGCCGTAAACAACCGTCGGCACGCCCGCGAGAATTTCCAGGATCGGTTTGACAACGGACCGGACGGCCTGGGGGGCGAACTCGTTCAGGTAGATCGCCGTCAGCAAGCCCACCGGAACGGCGACCGTCAAGGCGATGGTCGCGATCACGATCGTGCCCAGGAACACGGGCACCGCACCGAACGCGCCTTCGGCTGCGATCTGGTCTTCGCGGATCGGGATTTGTGGTTCCCAGCTTGTGCCGAACAGGAATTCCGTGATCGACACCATCTGGAAGAATTTGAAGGTCTCATAGGTCAGCGCGAACACGATGCCTATGGTGGTGAAAATCGCCACCGTTGCGCAAAAGATCATCAGCCCGGTGGTGATCTTTTCGACCTGCTGGCGCGCCCGGTATTCCGGCGCGACGCGGCTGCGCGCGAACAGCATCAGGGCCACAGACAATGCAGCGACCGCGGCGATCAACAGCCAGTCGGACCAGGCCTCATAGGCCAGCAAGCGCTCGGCAGCGGCCAGTTTCCAGTCTTCCGGAGTGCCGAAAACACGACCACCGGCAATAGAGCGGATCTCGGCGCCGATCAGCTGAACCTCGCCACTTCCCAAACCGTCGAGCGTGCCTGAAGGCAGCGATGCGAACATGAGGCGTTCGATCACGGCGGTTTCGAAGCCCAGCCAGAGCAGAACAAATGTCAGGACGGGAACGATGACCAGCAGGGCGGAAAACATTCCGTGAAAGCCGGACAGCGAATGCAGTCGTGTGCCACCAGCGCGAATGGCGCGGGCAGACTGCAGGTTGATCATGTATCCGACGATGGCGGCGACAAGGAGGATCGCGAATGGCAGCATGCCCATGAGAAAAACCTTCGGGAGACAAAAGGAACCGCCCGGCCAAAGCCGGGCGGCATGTTGGTAGCTCGGCTTATTCCGGAGCAGTCATCTGAACCTGGTTGGCAACGCGCTCGCGCAGTGCCTCACGGCCCTCTTCCGACAGAACGACCAGACCGCGCTCTTCGAGGTAACCACCCGGTGCCAGTGCGTCATCGGACATGTACTCGTCGATGAACTCTTCAAAGCCGGGGATCACGCCGCGATGTGCGTTCTTGATGTAGAAGAACAGCGGGCGCGACACAGGGTAGGACCCGTCTGCGATGGTGTCCATGCTGGGCGCGACACCGTTGATGTCGACGGCCTTCAGCGTGTCCTGGTTTTCAAACAGGAAGGAATAGCCGAAGATACCCATCGCGTCGCTGTTCGCCTGCAGGCGCTGAACGATCAGGTTGTCGTTTTCGCCAGCTTCGATGAACGGGCCGTCGGTGCGCATGCGCGCGCAGTTCTCTTCGGCCCAGTCGCCGTCGTGGTTGTCGGCGACATAGTCGAGCTCCATGCAGCCTTCGACCATCGCCAGTTCGACGAAGGCGTCACGCGTGCCGGAAGTCGGCGGGGGGCCCAGAACTTCGATCTCGACCGCCGGGAAATCGGGGTTGATCTCGTCCCAGGTGGTGTAGGGGTTGTCGGCCCATTCGCCGTCAACCGGAACCATGGCGCCCAGTGCCAGGTAGATCTCGTCCAGCGTTACGTCCCAGCCAAATTCGTTGTCGCGCGAAATGGCCAGCGACAGACCGTCGGAGCCGATGCGGGCTTCGGTGATGTCGGTCACGCCGCCATCCACGCACAGCTGGTATTCGGAAGCTTTCATCGAGCGCGACGCGCCGGTGATGTCAGCAAATTCTTCACCGATGCCGCCGCAGAAGATCTGCATGCCGCCGCCGGTGCCGGTCGATTCAACGATGGGCGACGGGAAGCCGGTGTTGTTGGCAAATTGCTCTGCAACAGCCTGAGTGTAGGGGAAGACGGTGGACGAGCCGACACGGCGCACTTCTTCGCGCGCCGCGGCAGCGGATGCCGTAATGGCAGCGATCGCCAGAGTTGAGGCAGTCAGTTTCGTGAATGTCATGGAGAAGCTCCTGTTGTCTCATAACGGATACCGGGGTTCAGTCTTAAAGTGGCATCCTCCCGGCGAGGCCTAGTGGCGACCCGCTATGCTTTTGCGACAGATTTGTAACAGTTTGATGACAAGCGCCGAGATCGAGCGTTAACAGTGCGTTAACGCCTTCGGTCAGCCCTCCGAGAGCGGCAGAATCACGCTGAAGGTGCTGCCTTGGCCGAGCTCCGAATCGATCTTGAGCCGTCCGCGATGCCGATTCACGATATGTTTGACGATGGCCAGGCCGAGTCCCGTTCCGCCGATCTCGCGGGAGCGATGCGAATCGACACGGTAGAATCGCTCGGTCAGGCGCGGGATATGCAGCGGGTCGATCCCCTGCCCCTCGTCGCGCACCGAAACGACAGCCGCCGGGCCGCGCATGCTCGCGAGATAGCGTTCCTGGTGACATGTCACCTCGACCTGTCCTCCCGCGGCGCCGTATTTGATCGCATTCTCCACGAGATTGGAAAAGACCTGGCGCAGCTGGTCCTCGTCGCCGATGACGATGACCGGCTCCCGGGGCGATTCGAAGGTTATCTCCACATCGGCTTCCCGCGCCGTGGACCCAAGAAGCCGCGAGACCGAGCCGAGCAGCGCGCCGAGATCAACGGGATCTCGCGGCGCTTGCCGCTCCTGGACTTCTACACGGCTGAGCGAGAGCAGATCGCTGACCAGCCGCTCCATCCGGGCCGCCTCGTGGGCCATGATTCCGAGGAACTTGTCGCGCGCCTCTTCGTCGTCGCGGGCGGGGCCCTGGAGAGTCTCGATGAATCCCATCAACGCGGTCAGCGGCGTGCGCAGCTCATGGCTGACATTGGCCACGAAATCGCGCCGCATGCGCCCGGCCTGTTCGAGATGGGTCACATCTTCGAACCAGAGCATGACGCTGCGGGGCGGAGGCCCGGGAACGGCGGAGCAATGCACATCGAAGATGGTGTCCCCTTCGCTGCGGACCTGCCGCATGCCGGCCTTGCGCATCTTGCCGTCCGCGCGCACCTGCTCGATCGCCGTGAGCAGATCGGGCTTGCGCAGAACGCTCATGTAGTGACGCCCGATCGGCGCCTGGCCAATGATCTCGGCCGCTGCGGGATTCGCTGCGATGATGTTTTCGCCGCCCCCGATCACCAGGGCCGGAAGTGGCACTGCGGAAATGAGGGAAAGAAGGTCGCTGCTCTGCATCTTGCCTCGGAAATAATTTCTACGGCGTTTCTGTGACACCCCGGAAACCTGCGTCCCAGAAACGCATGCCGAACCGGTCGATTGCACGCGTTTGACGCGGTCCCTGTCCCTCATGTTTGCGTCGAAAACGCTCCGAGGATGACCGGAAAAGGCATCACCGGCGCTTCGGGCGCGATCTTAACCGTTCGCAGGCGATATTCAATTCCGCAATTTCCGTAGATTGCCTTTTGAAGCCGGAGGCGACATCGTTGTCTGCGGGGACTGCTGGGGGATTTTCTGGTGAATCACCACGATCGGAAACGCGCCAACTGACAAAAGGAACACCGAATGAGCTTTGTTTCGCTGCCGAAGAAGCCCGAAGTCGCGAAGATCGAGGTCGCGGGATGTGAACTTCCCGCGCTCAATCTCTCGTCCCGGGCCAAGAGTTATGAACCGGGCGATCTGCTGGCCCGGCTCAAGAGTGGATTGGTGCCCGATGCGATCGTCTCCTGGCTCTTTTGCGCGCGCTATGATGTCTTTGATATCGCGGAGCGTCTTGTCTTGTGCGGCTACAGGGGGCGCGTCATTGCCGTCAGCCCGCCCCTGCCCGACAAGGCCATGGTCCTGCGCGAACTGAACGAAGCCTTCCCGATGCTGCATTTCGACATCTGGTTCACGGATCCGGCAGATGAAGGCCGAACTGAACAGGCCGATCCGTTTGAAACGGTCCTCGAAGACGGCTGACACGACAGTCCGTGCTCAGAGCGCCCTGAGCTCGGCGCGGAAACGGCGCATGTTCTGGCGGTAGTGCTCGGCGCTTGCAATGAGCAGCGCGCGCGCCTTCTCGTCAAGCTCGCGCACGGGTTTTCCGGGGCTGCCCATCACGAGGCTGCCATCCGGGATTTCCTTGCCTTCGGTGACAAGCGCACCGGCACCGATCAGGCAGCCCTTGCCGATCTTCGCGCCGTTGAGGACGGTTGCACCCATTCCGATCAGGCTGCCCTCGCCGATCGTGCAGCCATGCAGCATGGCCTTGTGGCCGATCGTGCAATCGGCCCCGATGAGGAGCGGATAGCCGATGTCCGTGTGCATCACGGTGTTTTCCTGGACGTTCGACCCGCGTCCGACGGTGATGCGCTCGTTGTCGCCGCGCAGCGTGGCGCAGAACCAGATCGAGCCGCCCTCCTCCAGCACCACGTCGCCGATCACGTTGGCATCCGGCGCGATCCACGTGTCATCGGCGATCTGCGGGCGCTTGTCTGCAAGGCTGTAAAGGGTCATGACATCTCCTGGAATTCGCTTTGAAGTTTGCGCACGTGCTCGCTCAACATGGGCTGCTGAATCCGCTTGAGACGGATCGACGAGACGATATTCTTGAGCTTGCGTCCCGTCTCCTCGAGATCGTCATTGACCAGCACGTAGTCATATTCCGCCCAGTGGCTGATCTCGTCCCAGCTCTTGCGCATGCGTTTGGCGATGGTCTCTTCGCTGTCCTGACCCCGGTTGACGAGACGGCGGTGCAGCTCCCTGATCGAGGGCGGCAGGATGAAGATCGACAGCGTGTGCTGGCCGAGCGCGGAGTTCTGGATCTGCTGCGCGCCCTGCCAGTCGATGTCGAAGAGCACATCCTTGCCCGCGTCGATCGCCTCCTGAACGAGGCGCCGGGGGCTGCCGTAGAAATTGCCGAAGACATGGGCATGTTCGAGCATGTCTCCCTCGGAGACGGCCGATTGGAAATCGGGTTCGCTCATGAAATGGTATTCCCTGCCGTCCACTTCGCCCGGGCGCGGGGCGCGCGTGGTCGCAGAGACGGAAAAGCTGATCGTCGGGTCCCAGGCGATAAGCTCCTTCGACAGCGTCGACTTGCCTGCGCCGGATGGCGAGCTGAGAATGATGAGAAGGCCGCGGCGGGGGTTGTCGCTCATGTGTTACTCCACGTTCTGTATCTGCTCGCGCATCCGGTCGATCACGGCCTTGAGGTCAAGCCCGATGGCTGTGAGATCGGAATCCTGCGACTTGGAGCAAAGCGTATTGGCTTCGCGGTTGAACTCCTGGGCGAGGAAGTCGAGCTTGCGGCCGACCGGTCCGCCCTTGGCCAGAAGATCGCGAGCCGCGGCCACATGCGCCTTCAGTCGGTCAATCTCTTCTGTGATGTCGGATTTGACTGCGAGCAGCGCAAGCTCCTGGGCGATGCGTGCTTCATCGACATCGACCG
>JAWLEL010000317.1:0-3546 GCA_041686165.1 Lentibacter sp. | reverse complement strand
CGAGGAGGGCGCGTTCGACGCAGGGCTCAAGTTCCGCTCGATGGTCCTGCCCGACTGGTTCATCGACCAGGGCTCGCCCGCCGAGATGTATGAAGAGGCAGGGCTTCAGGCGTCGGATATCGAGGCCAAGGCTCTCGAGGCGCTGGGCGTTGCGCAGATCGCCGGGAAGCGGGCTTGAAGGCGGCACCGTGGCCGGAATTCTTGAAAATTCCGGACCGTTTTCTTCTAAAGAAAACGGCTCTATTTCGGCTGTTTCCTCTCTGAAAGCCCGTCCAGCTTCGCATCTATTGCATCGAGCCTTGCCTTGATCTCGTCGCGGTAGGCGTCGGTGTCGGCGTCGGCTTCTGCGTGGTGGGCATCCTGCATGGAGTTGACGATCAGGCCGACCAGCAGGTTGACCACGGCGAAGGTCGTCACGAGGATGAAGGGGACGAAGAAGGCCCAGGCCAGCGGGTAGACTTCCATGACGGGCCGGACGATCCCCATGGACCAGCTTTCCAATGTCATGATCTGGAAGAGCGAATAGGCGCTGTCCCCCAGAGTTCCGAACCACTGGGGGAAGGACTCGCCAAACAGCTTCGTGGCGATGACCGAGGCGATGTAGAAGATCAATCCCATCAGCAGGAAGACCGAGCCCATGCCGGGCACGGCGCTGACCAGCCCTTCGACCACCCGGCGCAGCGATGGCGCAACGGAAACGACGCGCAGCACACGCAGCACACGCAAGGCGCGCAGGGCCGAGAAACCCTGGCCAGCAGGGACCAGCGAGATGCCGATGATGACGAAATCGAAGATGTTCCAGCCCGAGCGGAAGAAGCGCGGGCCGAAGGCGAAGAGCTTCGCGGCGATCTCGACAACGAAGACGGCAAGGCAGAGCTTGTCCAGCAGGAGGATCAGCGGACCCGAGCTGTCCATAACGGTTTTCGATGTTTCCAGACCGAGGATGACCGCGTTGAAAAGAATGACCGCAGTGATGAAGCTCGTCACGCGCGGGCTTTCGACTGATCTTGCTATGCGCTCACGGATGCTCATGCGGGCCTCTTGCTCTCTCTTCAATTCGAAGTAGCGTCTTGAAGCGCAAGTTCAAGCGCTGTCTTCGGCGGCGAGCAGGGCGGCAAGGCCGCTGCGGTAGTCGGGGTGGATGAGCTCCACGCCCAGTTCCGACTTGATCCGGTCGTTGGAAACGCGCTTGCTCTCAGCATAGAAACTGCGTGCCATGGGCGAAAGATCGGCGTCCTCGAAGGGCACGGCGGGGGGCGGCTCCACGCCGAGCAGCTCGGCGGCGTGAGTGAGAACATCCTGCGGTGGGGCGGGTTCATCATCGCAGACATTGTAGGCCGCGCCCGGGTCGGGCCGGGCGATGGAGGCCTCCAGAACCTGGGCGATGTCATCGACATGGGTGCGCGAGAAGACCTGGCCTTGCTTGATGATCCGGCGGGCCGTGCCGGCGCGCACCTTGGCGAAGGGGCCGCGCCCGGGGCCGTAGATCCCGGCGAGGCGGAAAATATGCACGGGAAGGCCCGTAGCGATCCAGGCCTCTTCGGCCGCCTTCCGGGCCTTGCCGCGTTTCGTCGAGGGCGTCAGCGGCGTGTTCTCATCGACCCATGCGCCACCATGATCGCCGTAGACGCCTGTCGTGCTGAGATAGCCGACCCATTCCAGGTTCGGCGCGAGTTCGGCAAGGTTAGAGCCGAATTTGGCCAGAAACGGGTCGCCCGCGTCGGTGGGTGCGGCGGAGGCGAGAAGATGCGTGGCCTTGGCAAGCGCGGGCTCGATGTCGGGCCAGAGGAGGGGCGTGACGCCCTGAGCGCGGATCTCGTCCATGCGCTCGGGGTTGCGCGTTGTGCCGTGGAGCCTCCAGCCTTGCGGCGCGAGCCTTCGGGCGAGGGCATTGGCGGAGTATCCTTGGCCGATCGTGAGAAGCGTGTTCGTCATTGTGCCCTCTTCGTAGTTCGTGCGGTGCGCATGCCGCGCAGGATGCCGACGGAATAAAGCACCAGCGCCGCCCAGATCATCGGGAAGGCGATCATGCGGGCCGGGCCCATGGGCTCATCGAAGATGAAGACCCCGATCAGGAAGATCATCGTCGGCGCGATATATTGCAGGATCGCGATGGTGCTCAGGCGCAGGAGCTTGGCGCCGTTGGCGTAGATGAGAAGGGGTATGGCAGTGACCACGCCGCACCCGAGAAGCAGCCAGGTGTCGTAGATGCTGTCAAGGAAAACGCCGGTCGGGCCGAGCCAGAGCATGAAGGCCAGCGCCGGGGGTGTCAGGATCAGCACTTCGAGGAGGAAACCCTGGTTGGGGCCGATTGGAAGCTGCTTCTTGGCCAGAGCGTAGAAGCCCCAGGAGAGGAAAAGGCCGATGGCGATCCAGGGGAGCGTTCCGGCGTCGATCGTCAGGATTGCGACGGCGGCGGCGGCGAGGGCGATGGCCGTGATCTGCAAGCCTGAGGGGCGCTCGCCAAGGAGCACGGTGCCGAGCAAGATCGAGAAGAGCGGGTTGATGTAGTAGCCGAGCGCGGCCTCGAGCGCGTTTCCGGATGTGATCGCGTAGACGTAAATTCCCCAGTTGAGCGCGATGAGCGCGGCGGTCACGAAGCCCATGGCGAGCATCCCGGGCGTTGTCAGAGCCGTCTTGATGTCATCCGTGCGGCCAAGGGCGATCAGAACGGCTGCGGCGATGGGCAGGGACCAGACCACGCGGTGCGCGACGACCTCGGCAGCGGAGACATGCGACAACAGCTTCATGTAGAGCGGCAGGAAGCCCCAGAGCACATAGGCCGTGACGGCGAAGGCGAGGCCTTGCGGGGTGTCTTTGTTTTCGGTCATGGGGCGCATCCTTTGTGCGAATGAGTAGGGCGGTTTGCGCATGATTGCCAGCCCCCTGGCACGCGGCCCGTCCGCCCGCCCCCGCGCGCCAGGGGGCTGGCGCGGGGTATCGGGTATTTTAACAAGGAGAAGTGCTATGAGCGGAGGCGCTCCGATTTCGGGTCATACATGGGCCGCAGCGAGGCCCTGGCCTTGACGCGCGTGCCCATGACGTCGATTTCGAAGCGGCTCGCGAGCAGGTCGGATGGCGATTCACCCTCGCAGGGCACGTAGCCAAGCCCCACCGCCGCGCCGAGCGTGTGGCCGTAGCCGCCGGAGCTGAGATAGCCGACGATCTCACCATCGCGCAGGATCGGCTCATTGTGGTAGAGGAGCGGCTCGGGATCCTCGAGGAGGAACTGGACCATCCGTGCCTTCGGGCCGGATTCCTTGCGTCCGGCGACGGCCTCCTTGCCGATGAAATCGGGCTTGGAGAGGTCCACGGCGAAGCCGAGGCCGGCGTCGATCACGTTGTCTTCGGGGGTGATGTCATGGCCGAAGTGGCGGAAGGCCTTCTCGATGCGCAGGCTGTCCATGGCGTGCATGCCGCACAGCTTGAGGCCGAGGCTCTCGCCTGCCTCGAGCAGAGTTTCGCAGGCATGGGCGGCCATGTCGGCGCTGATGTAGAGCTCCCAGCCCAGCTCGCCCACGTAAGAGACGCGATGCGCGCGGGCGA
>JAWLEL010000316.1:0-3552 GCA_041686165.1 Lentibacter sp. | reverse complement strand
CGCGAGCGGGACCGCGACGTTGGCCAGTTTCGCAAGGCCCATCAGTCCGAGGGCAAGGAACAGGCGCCCCCGGTACTCCGAGAGGTAGGGCAGGAGGCTTGCGATAATGCGCCAGTTGATGGCCCCTTCGGGCGCATCGACGGGCGAGGCGTGGCCACGCATGGCAGAATCCCGGGTTAAGCTGGAGACCGCGCGCAGCGCGGACGAAGTCGGCCTCTTCTGCTTGCGGGAGAGGGATGGGGAGAGGGAACGGTCACGGCGCTACGTGACCGGTCTTCGTGTTTCGGACTGGCATGTATCGCCATCATCGTTCACAGAGCGGCAGAGGGCGTTCACTCTACGGTGCCGCCGGCGGCGAGGTCCAGTGCGCCTCCCGCGCCGCGGCATTCGCCGGCGAGCGGGCGCGGGCGGACTTTCGAAGGTTGCCAGGGACGGGGGAGCGGAATGTGGAATGCGGATGAACAACTTGTTGATACAAGCAGCGGCACATTGACGGCTGAACCCGAGCGGCTGCTCGCCGATGTGTTCGGCTATCCCGGATTCCGCGGCGCCCAGCGGGAGATCATCGAGGCCGTGGCCGCGGGAGAAGATGCGCTGGTGCTGATGCCCACCGGCGGCGGCAAGTCGCTCTGCTACCAGATTCCGGCCTTGATGCGGCCGGGTGTCGGCATCGTGATCTCGCCGCTGATCGCGCTGATGCACGATCAGGTCGCCGCCCTTCGTCTGAGCGGTGTGCGCGCGGCCGCGATGAATTCGGCACAGACCGCGGCCGACAACCGGGCCGCCGAGCAGGCGCTGCTGGCGGGAGATCTGGACCTGGTGTATGTGGCCCCCGAGCGGCTGCTGCTGCCGCGCACCCTGGAGCTGCTCGACCGTTGCCGGGTCGCCCTGTTCGCAATCGACGAGGCGCACTGCGTATCCCAGTGGGGACACGACTTCCGGCCCGAGTACATCGGGCTGTCGGCGCTGGCGGAGCGCTTTCCCACGGTGCCGCGAATCGCGCTCACCGCCACCGCGGACAAGGCCACCCGGCGCGAGATCGTGTCGCGGCTCTGCCTGGAACAGGCCAGCCAGTTCGTCAGCCGCTTCGATCGGCCGAATATCCGCTATCAAATCAGCCAGGCCGACAGCGGCAGCGCGCGGAGCCGGCTGCTGCGGTTCATCCGCGAGCTCCATCCCGGAGAGTCCGGAATCGTCTACTGTCTGTCGCGCCGGCGCGTGGAGGCGATTGCCGACTGGCTGGCCGGTCAGGGTCTTGTGGCGCTGCCCTATCATGCCGGATTGACCACCGCGGAGCGGGAACGCCACCAGACGCGGTTTCTGAAGGAGGAGGGCGTGATCATGGTCGCGACCATCGCCTTCGGCATGGGTATCGACAAGCCGAACGTGCGCTTCGTCGCGCATCTCAATCTGCCCCGCAGCGTCGAGGCCTATTATCAGGAGACCGGCCGTGCCGGGCGCGACGGGCTGCCGGCCGACGCCTGGATGCTCTACGGGCTGCAGGACGTGATCACGCTGCGGCAGATGATCGAGCAGTCCACGGCCGGCGACAAGCACAAGCGCGTCGAGCGGCACAAGCTCGAGGCTATGCTCGGGCTCTGCGAGTTGACCAGTTGCCGACGGCAGGCGCTCCTCGCCTATTTCGGCGACGAGCTTCCCGAGCCGTGCGGCAACTGCGACACCTGCCTGAATCCGCCCGCGACCTGGGACGCCACCGTCCCGGCGCAGATGGCGCTTTCCTGCGCCTACCGCACGGGCGAGCGCTTCGGCGTGAACCACCTGGTGGACGTGCTGCGCGGGCGCGGCAACGATCGGGTGCGCCGGTTCGGCCACGATCGGCTCAGCACCTTCGGCATCGGCGCGGACATCGAGCCGGCCGAGTGGCGGGGTGTATTCCGCCAGTTGATCGCGCGCGGGCTGCTGCGCGTGGATCTCGAGGGCTTCGGTGCGCTGAGGCTCGACGAGTCCTGTCGTCCGCTGCTACGCGGCGAGACTAACGTTCATCTGCGCCGGCAGGGCCCGCCACCACGCCCCGAGCGCCCGGATCGTGTCTCCCGGGAGTCGATTGAGGCCGCGTTCGATCACGCGCAGCAGGAGCTCTGGGAGGCGCTGCGTGCATGCCGCAGGCGGCTGGCGGACGCCCAGGGTGTGCCGCCCTACGTGATCTTTCACGACGCCGCGCTCCGTGAGATGGTGCGCGCCGCTCCCGCGAGCCTGGAAGAGTTCGCCGGCATCTCGGGTGTCGGGGTCGCGAAGCTCGAGCGCTACGGGGACGAATTCCTGTCGGTAATACGTCAACATACCCAGCTATAATTCAATCACTTCGACGGCAAACGGGGACCTAACGTGAACGAAAACGCCTTTCTGCGGCCGTACCACGATGTTCGCGGTGGATATGTCTACATCAACCCCGAGCAGGCCAGCCGTTTTGCCAAGGGAATCGCCGGCGACTTCAATCCCATTCACGATCCCCACTCGAAGCGCTTCTGCGTGCCCGGTGATCTGCTGTTCGCACTGGTGCTGGCACGCTATGGCGTCAGTGCCAGCATGCGCTGCCGCTTCGTCGGCATGGTCGGCGACGAGGTGCCGCTGGTCTTTCCCGAGGAGCCCGGAGCAAGCTTTGCGATCACCGACACCCAGGGCAGGGCCTATCTCGAGGTCGAGCGGGAGGGGCCGGTGGTCACCGACCCGTACACGATCGAGGCCCTGACCCGCAGCTACGCCGCGTTTTCCGGCGAGAACTTCCCGCATGTCCTGGTCCCGCTGATGAAGCAGCACCAGGTGATGGTGAATCCGGCGCGCCCCCTGGTGATCTACGACAGGGTGTCCCTGCAGCTGCAGACGCCGGTATCCGGGCTCACCGAGACGGTACAGCCCCAGCTGGAATCTGCGGAGATGAAGGTGGAGGGCAAGCGCGGCGACGTGCGCCTGGACTATGCGCTGTGCGTGGAGGGCGATCCCTTCGCCCGCGGCAGCAAGCATCTGATCCTGAGCGGACTCCGTCCCTTCGATGCCGAGGTGATGCGGGGACTCGAGGCGCAGTACGCCAGCTGGAAGGAGGCCTACGAGGCCGTCTGAGCCCTGAACCGACCTGACCGGCCCTTGTGCACCAATACGGTGCGCACCGGCGGGGCTCCGTCCGCATTGAGCGCACCACGAGAGTGCGCAGTACCGACGAAACGCCAATTCATGCATGAACGCCAGTGAAGACTCGGCCGCAGGCCCAGCGTGTCGCGTTGGTCCGCAACTTGCAAAGCGGCTCCCGGGCGAGACAGCCGGGGAAACGGATCGATGTTGGTAGTGCGCCTGTGCGGCAATACGGTGCCGAAGAGCTGGAACCGCTGGGGACGACCCCTGACGCGGGACTCGGCCCATCTCTGGGCCTTTTCTCTACCGGCCGGGATGGACCTGGCCAACCTCGTGCAGGCGCTGGTGCTGGAGACTCCCCATGATCTGATGGAATCCTGTCTCGCGGTGTGGATCAACCCGGATTTCGATGGTCGCCTGCCGGTCTCGGTGCTCGATGAACTGGAACCGCTGAGTGTGCTCTAC
>JAWLEL010000020.1:0-15601 GCA_041686165.1 Lentibacter sp. | reverse complement strand
GGCTCTGCACGTCCCCCGAAGAGCGACCATTTGCCCGGCGCGGCGACACCATCGTGATCATCCCTGAGCTGGGCCAGGACCCGCCCCTCCACGTCCCGCGCCAGAACGGCCGAAACGCGCACCCGCTCGGCCTCCGGCGCAGGTCCGATGAGCGGAAACTCTTCTGTCATTTCCGCCGCTTGTGCTCGTCCAGCCGCGGCATGATCTCGACGAAATTGCAGGGGCGGTGCCGGTAGTCGAACTGCCACTTGAGAATCTCGTCCCAGGCGTCCTTGCAGGCCCCCGGGCTGCCCGGCAGGGCAAAGAGATAGGTCCCGTTGGCCACGCCCGCCGTCGCCCGGCTCTGGACGGCGCTCGTCCCGATCTTGTTCATCGAGACCATGGTGAAGACGGTGCCGAAGGCGTCGATCTCCTTCTCGTAGACATCGCGGTGCGCCTCCACGGTCACGTCGCGGCCCGTCAGCCCCGTCCCGCCCGTCGAGATGATCGCGTCGATACCCTCAGCCTCGCTCCAGACGCGCAGCTGCTCGGCGATGGCCAGGCGCTCGTCGCGGATGATCCTGCGGTCGGCCAGCACATGCCCCGCCTCCTCGATCCGCCCCGCCAGCACATCGCCCGAGCGGTCGTCGTCTTGCGTGCGCGTGTCGCTCACCGTCAGCACGGCAATGCGCACGGGTATAAAGTCTTTCGTCTCGTCGATCCGGCTCATGTCTCCAGCCTCGCCTTTATCTCCAGAAGATCGGCCCAGGCCTCCCGCTTCGCATCGGGCTGCCTGAGCAGGTATGCCGGATGAAACATCGGCATGGCGGGCAGGCCGTAGCTTTCCGCCCATTTGCCCCTGAGCCGCGTGATGCCGCGCTTGTGAAGCCCCGCATCGCAGGAGATATTGCCCATCAGGATCAGGATTTCCGGCGCGGCGAGCTGCACATGGCGCTGCACGAAGGGCCGCATCATCGCGATCTCCTCGGGCTTGGGCTCGCGGTTCTG
Organism: Lentibacter sp.; assembly: GCA_041686165.1. GTDB lineage: Bacteria > Pseudomonadota > Alphaproteobacteria > Rhodobacterales > Rhodobacteraceae > Lentibacter. Next base: position 14,614 of record JAWLEL010000020.1, on the reverse strand, counting down.
CGGCGGTCGCCACGGCAGCACGTTGGTGATGTAGACGTTCTCGGCGCGGCTCAGCCCGATCGCCGCCAGCATCTTGTCCAGAAGCGTTCCGGCACTGCCCACGAAGGGCCGGCCCTCACGGTCCTCCTCGCGGCCCGGTGCCTCGCCGATGATCATGACCCGGCTGCCCGGCGTCCCATCGGCAAAGACAAGGTTGCGAGCCCCGCGCCGGAGCTCGCAATGCTCGAAGGCGTCCAGCGCGTCTTTCAGCTCCTCGAGCGAGCCCGCCGCTTCCGCCGCGGCCCGCGCAGCGGCGACGGGGTCGATCCTGGGCGCTTCGGGCGGGGGCTCGGGCGCAGCGGCGCGCTCAGCCGCATCCGCCGCACGCGATGGTGCCCCGGCTTTCGACGTCTCCACGATCTCGAAGCGATTGACAGGTGTCTCGCTCAGCGCCTCGTCCGCGCCAAGCTCCACCTGCCATGCCAGCGCCGCGCGCGCCGCCCAATATTCCTGTGCCGATTCCATGCCGCAAGCCTACCGCAATCGCCGCGCCGTCACACGCGCATTTTGCGCCCTCACGCGGCAAAGGTGCGGCGGCACTCCCGCCTCGCTGGACAGCGCGCCCGCCCTGCCCCATTGCATGGCTCCCCTGCGCCGCCTATAACCCCTTGAGCCTGAACGGGAGCCGCCAATGAGCTTTGCACATCGTCACCTTCTGGGGATCGAACCGCTCTCGCAATCCGACATCGTCACGATCCTCGATCTCGCCGACAAATACGCCGCTTTCAACCGCTCGAACCACAAGCACAGCGACGCACTCGCAGGGCGCACCCAGATCAACATGTTCTTCGAGAACTCCACCCGCACGCAGGCCAGCTTCGAGCTGGCAGGCAAGCGGCTCGGGGCGGATGTCATGAACATGGCAATGGCAGCCAGCTCGATCAAGAAGGGCGAAACCCTCGTCGACACCGCCCTCACGCTCAATGCCATGCACCCCGATCTGCTCGTCGTGCGGCATCCCCATTCCGGCGCGGTCGATCTGCTCTCCCAGAAAGTGAACTGCGCCGTGCTCAACGCCGGCGACGGGCGCCACGAACACCCCACGCAGGCCCTGCTCGACGCGCTCACCATTCGCCGCGCCAAGGGCAGGCTGCATCGTCTGACCATCGCCATCTGCGGCGATATCGCCCACAGCCGCGTTGCACGCTCGAACATCGTGCTGCTGGGCAAGATGGAAAACCGAGTCCGCCTGATTGGCCCGCCCACGCTCATGCCGAGCCGGATTTCCGAGTTCGGTGTGGAGGTTACCAGCGACATGCGCGCAGGGCTCGAAGGGGCCGACGTCGTTATGATGCTGCGCCTCCAGAAGGAGCGCATGGACGGCGGCTTCATCCCCTCGGAGCGCGAGTATTATCACCGCTTCGGCCTCACGGCCGAGAAACTGGCCCATGCCAAACCCGACGCCATCGTCATGCACCCCGGCCCGATGAACCGCGGTGTCGAGATCGACGGGGACATCGCCGATGACGTGACCCGCTCGGTGATCCAGGAACAGGTCGAGATGGGCGTCGCCGTGCGCATGGCCGCGATGGACCTTCTGGCGCGCAATCTTCAGGCGCGCACCGAGGGCAACGAGAGCGTGCTCACATGAGCGATGATCCTCTCTCCCTGCCGGGTGCGGCCAAGCGCGCCGTCTGGGTCTTTTCGTCGGAGGACGCCGAGATGACCGCGGCTACTGCCGCGCCCCTGCTCGGCCTCTCCGCGCTCGACCCCGATCATATCGAGGCCTTCAAGGCCGACGCCCTCGGCGAACTCGGGCTTGCCGACTTCCTGATCGGGGCCAACGGCATGGACGAAGCCTCCGTCGCCCCCGACGCGGAAAAGCTCGATGCGCTGCAGGGCCCGGTGCTTCTCGTCTTCTCGGCGGCCCTGCCCGAAAGCGAGACGAAGCTCGTACCGAAGCCGCCTCTCAAGCTCGTGGGCCGCTACGTGGAAAGCTCCGATACCGCTCTTTACGAAGCGCCCCCCGCGCCGCAGGACACCGCGCCAAAGGACGGCGACTCCCCCGCGCCCCCGGAACGCGAAAAACTCTCTGTCGGCTCGATCATCATCCTCGCCGCGCTGATCCTGCTCGGCGTCGTCATCCTCGTCCTCCCGGCCCTGTGATGGCAAAGCCCCTGCCCGCCCCCGTGACCCGCCTGCTCGATGACGAAGCGTTTCTGGACACCTATCAGCCGGATTTCAGGACGTTCATCCAGCGCAGCCTCATCGTCGGGTTCATCACCGCCATCTTCTTCGGCCCCGTCATCGGCGTGCCCGTCGAATACTGGCTGCCGATCATGGGATTCACGACGCTCTTCTCGGCCTTCATCTTCGACGACTACCAGAGCTGGCTCCGGCACCGCGGCGACCTGTGGCACCTGACATCGCTGCGCCTGATCTACGAGAACGAGCGCCAACCAGAACTCAATGCCTCGGTGAACCTCGCCGACATCCACGCAACCCGCCGTACCCTCTGGAAGAACCTGCGGATCGATCTGGAAAGCGGCCAGTCCGTGATGATGAAATACCTCGGCAAGCCCAGGGCCGTGGAACGCGCGATCGACACGGCCCGCACGGACCTGATGGGCCGCATCGCCGATCCCTTGCCCACAGAGAGGGAGGAGACGACATGAGCAAGACCATTGCCACCTTCCCGCCCTCCCGGCAGACCTACGTCAAGGAGCATGTCATGCTCGCCGCGCTCGGCGCGGTGCTGCTGACGGGCCTCCTTCTGGCCCTCGGCAACCCCCACCCCTGGGTCGGCGTCGTCGGTTCCGTGCTGGCCATCGCCCTGCGTGGCAGTTACGCGATGAAAGAACAGCTCGGCATGGTCTGGTCCCTGACCGAAACTGCGCTCGTTGCGCCGGATGGCCGCAAGGTCCCGCTCGCCGATATCGAGACCGCCCGGCACATCTTCTCCGCCTTGCAAGTGATCACCCGCACAGGCGAAAAGCATCTCATCAAATACCAGCGCGACCCCGCCTCCGGGGCCGCGCTGATCGAGCAAACCCGCGACGCCGCCCTGAGCCGGAGCTGAGACATGACCCAAACGCTCTTCGAAAACGCCAAGCTGATCGACCCGGAGGCCCAGACCGAGACAATCGGCGATCTGCTCGTCACGGACGGTCTCATCACCGCCCTTGGCGAGACGGCCACGCAAGAGGCCGGCGAGCGGGCCGAACGTGTCGACTGCAAGGGCCTCTGCCTCGCCCCCGGCATCGTCGATATCGGCGTCAAGGTCGGCGAGCCGGGCGAGCGCCACAAGGAAAGCTACGCCTCCGCAGCGGCGGCCGCGGCGGCGGGCGGCGTCACCACGATGGCAATCCGCCCCGACACCTCTCTGGCCATCGACACGCCCGAGGCGCTCGAGTTCGTCAAGCGCCGCGCCAACGAGGACAGCGCCGTCAATGTCCTGCCCATGGCCGCGCTCACCAAGGGCCGGCAGGGCCGCGAGATGACAGAGATCGGCTTCCTGATGGACGCGGGCGCGGTGGGCTTTTCCGATTGCGACGCCGTGGTGAGTGACACCAAGGTCTTTCAACGCGCTCTGACCTATGCCCAGAGCCTCGGCGCGCTGGTCATCGGCCATCCCCAGGAGCCGGGCCTCACGGCAGGTGCCTGCGCCACCTCGGGCAAGTTCGCCACCCTGCGCGGCCTTCCGGCCGTCTCGCCCATGGCCGAGCGCATGGGGCTCGACCGGGACATCGCCCTGCTGGAAATGACCGGCGCGCGCTACCATGCCGATCAGATCACCACCGCCCGCGCCCTGCCCGCGCTGGAGCGCGCCAAGCGCAACGGCCTCGCGATCACGGCGGGCACGTCGATCCATCATCTCACGCTCAACGAACTCGATGTCTCCGACTACCGCACCTTCTTCAAGCTCAAGCCACCTCTGCGCTCGGAGGATGACCGCATGGCGACGGTCGAAGCCGTCGCCTCGGGCCTCATCGACATCATCTCCTCCATGCACACGCCGCAGGACGAGGAGAGCAAGCGCCTGCCCTTCGAGGAAGCGGCCGCGGGCGCCGTCGCGCTGGAGACATTTCTTCCGGCGGCCATGCGCCTCGTCCACGTGGGCGCGCTGACACTGGCCCAGCTCTTCCGCGCGGTCTCCTTGAACCCGGCCAGGCTTCTTGGCCTGCCCTCGGGGCGCCTCTCGCCCGGCGCACCCGCGGACCTCATGCTCTTCGATCCCGACAAGCCCTTCATGCTCGACCGCAGCACGCTGCACTCAAAGTCGAAGAACACCCCCTTTGACGGCGCGCGCCTGCAAGGTAAGGTCAGGGCAACCTATGTCGACGGCAGGAAGGTATTCGGCTGATGCCCCTCATCGAAAACAGCGAGCTCGTGCTCGCGCTCTGGGCCGCCCTCGGCTACCTGCTCGGCTCGATCCCCTTCGGTCTCGTGCTCTCTCGGCTCATGGGCCTTGGCAACCTGCGCGACATCGGCTCTGGCAACATCGGCGCAACGAATGTCCTGCGCACCGGGAACAAACCCGCCGCCGCGCTCACGCTGCTGCTCGACGCGGCAAAGGGGGCGGTTGCGGTGCTTCTGGCCCGCTGGCTCGCGGGCGAAGACGCCGCGCAACTGGCCGCGCTCCTGGCCTTTCTCGGTCACTGCTTTCCCGTCTGGCTCGGTTTTCGCGGCGGCAAGGGCGTGGCCACCTTCCTCGGCCTGCTGCTCGCGCTCTTCTGGCCCGTCGGGCTCGCCTGCTGCGCGACATGGGCCGCCGCCGCGCTCATCTGGCGCATCTCCTCGCTCGCCGCGATCACCGCCGCCAGCACCTCCACTGTCTGGATGGCCCTGCTCGGCGCTCAGCCCATGCTGCTGCTCGGCATCGCGCTCACGGTGCTCGTCTTCTTCACCCACCGCGCCAATATAAAACGCCTGCGCGCCGGCACGGAGCCGAAGATCGGGGCACAGAAGTGACGCCAGCTGCGCGAGCCCTCTTCCTGCACGGAAAAGGGCCTGCCCATCGGATCCGTCCCCTGCCCGCGAAAACTCGATTCAGTAGGAATAATCGGCGTAGATCCGGCTCAGATCGCCGTCCCAATCCGTTTCAAAGCGCCGCAACAACTCATCGGCCGGAACCTCGCCGCTGTCGAGGGATTCGCGCAGCGCATTGAGAAAATGCGTCTCGTCGGGGATCATCCCCCCGGCCCCCGCACAGCCACGCGCCTTCAGGCCCTGCTCGGAGATATCGACGACCTGCCGGGCAAGCTCGTGCATCCTGATCGACCCGACCTCGGCCTGAAGCCCGTCCACGCTCGCGGCCACCCTGAGCGCCTCGCGTGTCTCGGCGTTCCAGCCTTTGACAAGGTCCCAGGCCGCATCGAGAGCGCCCTGGTCATACATCAGGCCGACCCAGAAGGCCGGCAGGGCGCAGAGCCTGCGCCACGGCCCGCCATCTGCCCCGCGCATCTCCATGTATTTCTTGATCCGTGCCTCCGGAAAGAGCGTCGTCAGATGGTCGGCCCAGTCGCTCATCGTCGGCGTTTCACCGGGCAGCGCGGGCAGCTCGCCCCTGAGGAAATCGCGGAAGGACTGGCCGAGTGCGTCGATGTATTGCCCGTCGCGGTAGACGAAATACATCGGCGTATCGAGCGCGTATTGAACCCAGCGCTCGAAGCCGAATCCCTCTTCGAAGACGAAGGGCACCATCCCGGTGCGCGCATCGTCGAGATCGCGCCAGACACGGCTGCGCCAGCTCTTGTGGCCGTTCTTGCGGCCCTCGAAGAAGGGCGAATTGGCAAAGAGCGCCGTCGCCACGGGCTGAAGCGCGATGGCCACGCGCAGCTTCTGGACCATGTCCGCCTCGCTCGCGAAATCGAGGTTGACCTGCACGGTGCAGGTCCGGCGCATCATCACCCGGCCCATCGTGCCGACCTGCTGCATGTAGCTGTCCATAAGCTTGTAGCGCCCCTTGGGCATGAGCGGCATCTGCTCATGCGTCCACTCCGGCGCCGCACCGAGCCCGATGAAGCCGACGCCCACCTTGTTGGCCACGTCCTCGACCTCGCGCAGGTGGATGTTCACCTCGTCGCAGGTCTGGTGAATGTTCTCCAGCGGCGCCCCCGACAGCTCGAGCTGCCCGCCCGGCTCAAGGCTGATATTCGCCCCATCCTTTTCGAGCCCGATAAGATTGCCGCCCTCCTCGACAGGCGACCAGCCATGCGCATCCCGCAGCCCTTCGAGGACCGTGAGCACCGAGCGCTTGCCTTCGTAGGGGATCGGCAGGAGGCCGTCCTTGCAATAGCCGAACTTCTCGTGCTCCGTGCCGATGCGCCAGTCTTCGCGCGGCTTGCACCCGCTCTCCAGATAACCCGCGAGCTGCTCGTGGCTCTCGATCGGGCCTCCGCCTGATTGTGGAATGGACATGTCGCTTGGCTCCGGTCTTGTCGCGCGTGGAAATCAGGAGTGCGGCTTCGGGCGCGGCGTGTCAATCACTTCGCGTGCATCTTTGCGCCAGATCACGCGCGATTGACCCTTCGCATCACGCTGCACCGCGATCAACCGCTCCGGCGACAGGCCGGGCAGCGCGGCGAAAGCATCGAAGAGCGCATCCGCCCCCTTCGCATCGGCCGGGATCTCCAGCTCGCCCATGCCCGCTTGCCTGAGCCGCCATTGCGGCGCGGGCCCGCGGGCATCATAGCTCAGCTCGCTCAGCTCCCGCACGGCAACAGCACCGCCCGTCTCCGGCCCGAAAAAGGCGATCTGGCCCTCATCCACGATGACGACGCCGGGGCCCTCTCCCGCGCCGCCGAAAAGCGCGCGCTGCGCAAAGGACAGCGCGAGAAGCCCCGCCCCGATCACCAGCGCCCATCCGACCATTGACAGCACACCAAATGAAAAAAGCGCCCAGTAAAGCCCCAGCAGCACAACCGCGAGCGCGACCATGAGCGCGCGATAGCGCTTCAGAAAACGTCGCGCCTCGGGTCGCACAAAGCTCATTGCCAGTCTCCCAGCGCCTGCTGCCAGACGGTCATTGCCGCCACGGCCGCCGTATCGGCGCGCAGGATACGCGGGCCGAGGCTGACGGGATGGCCGAAGGCCAGCCCGCGCAGCCGCGTCCGCTCTCCCTGCGAAAAGCCGCCCTCCGGGCCGATGAGAATCGCCCAGGGTCCGACGAGGCTGCCTGCAAGGGCAGACGAGCCCCCCGCGAGCGCCTCGTCGCAGAACATGATCTGCCGGGCAGCATCCCAACCGTCAAGGAGCCTGGAAAGCCTGCAAAGCCCGGTCACCTCCGGCACGAAGGTGCCGCCGCATTGCTCCGCCGCCTCCACGGCATGGGCCTGCAAACGGTCCTGCCGGATGCGCTCGGCGTTGGTGAAATCCGTCTGCACCGGCATTATCTTCGCCGCCCCCATCTCGGTGGCTTTCTCGACGATGAAATCCGTGCGTGCCTTCTTGATCGGTGCGAAAATCAGCCACAGGTCCGGCGGATCACGCTGCGCGGTCCGCTGCTCGATACAGGCCAGCGCACCGCCGCGCTTGCCGGCCTCGCGCACTTCGGCCAGCCACTCGCCATCGCGCCCGTTGAACACCGCCAGCCTCGCGCCCAGGCCCTGCCGCATGACCGCGAAAAGGTAATGCGCCTGCCCCTTGTCCAAGGTCAGCGATTGCCCCGCCCCCATGGGCTGATCTACATAGAGCCTGATCTTCACGTCATCCATGGGGCGAACCATATGAGCAGCGAGAACGAGACGCCAGAGCCAAGCGACCCCGTCCATGATACGACCGTCGCCGATGCTGTGACGGGCAACTGGGTCGACCGCCGCGCGCCCGCGGGCCTGCGCCCCTACCTGCGCCTGAGCCGCGCAGACAGGCCCATCGGCACATGGCTTCTGCTGATCCCCTGCTGGTGGGGCCTCGTGCTGGCCATGCTCCATGACGGGCGCGCGAGCTGGCATGACCTGTGGATCTTCGCGGGCTGTGGCGCAGGCGCGTGGCTCATGCGGGGCGCGGGCTGCACCTGGAACGACATCACTGACCGCAACCTCGACGGCGCCGTGGAGCGCACCCGGTCGCGCCCGATTCCTTCCGGGCAGGTCTCCGTCAGATCCGCCCTGCTCTGGCTCGCCGCACAGGCGCTCCTCGCCCTGTGTATTCTGCTTACGTTCCATCCGGCGGCCATCCTGCTCGGGATCGTCTCGCTCGTGCCGGTGCTGATCTACCCCTTCGCCAAGCGCTTCACGTGGTGGCCGCAGATCTTCCTCGGAATCGCGTTCAACTGGGGCGCGCTTCTCGCCTGGACAGCCCATCGCGGCGCGCTGGAGATGCCCGCGGTCTACCTCTATCTCGCAGGTATCTCCTGGACGCTCTTCTATGACACGATCTACGCGCACCAGGACGCCGAGGATGACGCGCTCATCGGGATCAAATCCACCGCCCGCCTCTTCGGCAGCCAGTCGCCCGCCTGGCTCAGCCGCTTCCTGGCGGCCACGGTCTCGCTGCTCGGAATCGCGGTGATCGCGGCGATGCTGAGCGGCCCTGCGAACCCGCTGGCGCTCTTCATCGCGCTTTCAGGCGCCATGGCCATGGGCTGGCACATGCTCTGGCAGCTGCGGCAATTCGATGCGCAGGACACCCCGCTGCTGCTGCGCCTTTTCCGCTCCAACCGCGACGCGGGACTCATCGCCTTGCTGTTTTTCGCCGTCGCGCTGCTCGTGTGATTGAAACCCCTCGCGCCACGCCGTAAGAGACACTTGTAGAACGCTGAAATCAGGTCACATGCGCGTATCATCCATCCTCATCATTGCCGGAACGTTTGTCGCCGCGGCCCTGCTCAGCCTTGTCGCCGCGCAATTCGCTGTGCGGCTTGTCGAAGAAACCTCCTACTACGGCGTGACGGCCGCGCTCGACGAGGAAGAGCTGACCTGGGCCGAAGTCTCCACGGACGGCCTGCAAGTCGAGCTCAAGGGCACGGCCCCCTCCGAGTCAACGCGCTTTCTCGCGATCAGCACGGCAGGCAGGGTTGTCGATGCGGCCCGCGTGATCGACGAGATGCGGGTCAAGGCCCAGGAAGACATGGCTGCGCCTCGGTTCTCGGTCGAGATCCTGCGCAACGACGAAAGGCTCTCGCTGATCGGGTTGATTCCGGCCGGAGTTGACCGCGAGGCGCTGCTCGAGCGGCTCGGCGAGATCAGCAGCGAGGACAACGTGGCCGATCTGCTCGAAACCGCCGACTACGAAATTCCCGACGGTTGGGCCACGGCGCTGGAGTTCGGGCTGATGGCGCTTGAAGCCCTGCCAAGGTCGAAGGTTTCGATCGACGCAAACCATGTGGCCATTACGGCGATGGCCGAAAGCGAGACCCGGAAACGCGATGTCGAGACGCGCCTGTCGCGCCAGGCTCCGAGCGATCTGCGCGTCGCCTTCGACATTTCCTCGCCCCGCCCGGTCATCACGCCCTTCAGCCTGCGCTTCATCCAGGATGAGGCCGGCGCGCGCTTCAACAGTTGCTCGGCCGACAGCGAGGAGGCCCGCGAGCGCATTCTCTCGGCAGCGGCGCATGCCGGTGTCGATGGCAAGGTCCGATGCCCCATCGGTCTCGGCGTCCCGACACCGCGCTGGGCCGATGCCGCCGTGTTGGCCATCGAGGCGGTCGAGACGCTCGAAGGCGGCTCCGTGACTTTCTCGGATGCGGACATAACGCTCGTCGCCCCCGAGGGCAGCGAGCAGCGGCTTTTCGACAGCGTGGTCGGAAAACTCGAGAACGACCTGCCCGAGGTCTTCGCGCTGCACGCGATCCTGCCGGAGGATTCCGAGGCAAACGGCGAAGGCCCTTCGGAGTTCGTCGCGACGCTCAGCCCCGAAGGGCTCGTGCAGATGCAGGGCCGCGTCAACGACGACATGGTCTCCAGAACGGTCGAAAGCTTCGCCAATGCGCGCTTCCGCAGTGCGTCGATCGACAACCGCGCGCGCACCGATGAGACCCTTCCGGCCAACTGGCCCGTGCGCGTGCTCGCGGGGCTGGAATCGCTCTCCTACCTGTCCAACGGATCTGTCAGGGTAACAGCCGAGAACATCACGGTCTCGGGCGACACGGGCAAAACGCAGGCCAGCGCCGATGTCACGAAGCTGCTCTCAGAGAAGCTCGGCGAGACGGGGCGTTTCTCGGTGAACGTCACCTACCGCGAAAAACTCGACCCGATCGCCTCGATGCTGCAACCCGAAGAATGCGAGGCAAAGATCGCCGAGATCCTAGAGGCCCGCCAGATCACGTTCGAGCCGGGCAGCGATACCGTCGATACCGCCTCGCTCGACACCGTCGACGAGATCGCCGATACCTTGAAGAACTGTGTCGATGTCCGGATGGAGATCGCTGGTCATACGGACAGCCAGGGCCGCGAATCGATGAACCAGGCACTTTCCAAGTCCCGCGCCGAGGCCGTGCTGAACGCCCTGCGCGAGCGCCGCATTCTCACCGGCGGGTTCACGACCGCCGGCTACGGCGAAAGCGACCCCATTGCCGACAATGACACCGAGGAGGGCCGTGAAGCCAACCGCCGCATCGAATTCAAGCTTGTTCGCCCCGATCCGATCCCTGAGACGGAAACGACGCTTGAAAGCATGGAAGCTTCTGGTGCATCAGACGACAACGGGAACGACACTCAAGACGGGGCCGCGGATGAAGCGGCAACGGACGAAGGGCAAGGCGAATGACCAGAACAGAGTTTATCATAGCCACGACGATCATTCTGTTCATCGCCTTTTCCATGGGCTGGTTCGTCAACTGGCTGGTGCACCGTTTCACACGCGTGAGTCGCGGCGACATGGAAGAGCTCGAGAAGATGGCCCAGGAACTGCATGAAGCCGAGGAGACGCGCGATCAGGCGATCACCTACCTGCAGCAGCGCGAGGCCGAGCTGACCAACCAGCTCAGCCAGACCGAAGCCGAACTGTCCGCCGCCATGGAAGGCCTTCGTGATGCGCGCCACGAGGCCGAGGAGCTGCGCTCGCGCTTCGAACGCGGCGCAGGCTGACCCGCGCGCCGGCTACCGCTCGAAGCCGAGCCCCGCAAACCGCGCGAAGCGCGCAAGCTCCGCATCGAGCAAGTCCTGCCGCGCCGCGCTCCAGCGCAGGCCCGCTTCCGGCCAGAGCCGGGCCAGCCGCAACTCGCCAGCCTTGCGGTCGATCTCCAGTTCCAGCCGCGCGACCAGCCGGTCTCCCTGCAAGACGGGATAGACGTAATAACCCCATCTGCGCTTGGCCGCAGGCACGAAGATCTCGATCCGGTAAGCGAAGCCGAAGAGCCGCTCGGTCCGCTTGCGGTCGCGGATGGCCGGATCGAACGGGCTGAGCAGTCTCATCGCGGTGCCCGGCGCCTTGAGCGCACCCAGCTTCGCCTCGATACCGGGCAAGGCCCAGCCGCTCTGTTCGCCCTGCGCCGTCTCGACGGTGCAAGGCAAGAGCTCCGCCTTGCTCCGCTCCAACCAGCCCTGCACTTCGGCGAGCGTGCAGGCCTCCCAGAAGCGCATGATCTCCCCCGCCGTGGCAACGCCAAGCCGCGACAGCGCCGCACGGCAAAGCCAGTCGACCTGCGCACACTCGCTCAGCCGCTCGGCCCGCAGCGGCTCGGGAAAGACCCGCTCGGCAAGATCGTAGTGCTTGACGAAATTCTCGCGATGCGACGTCGCCAGCTCGCCCGCATACCACATGTAATCAAGCGCCAGCTTGTGCGGCGGGCGATGCCACATCTTGTCGGGTCGCGGGGCGTCGCTCTCGAAATCCTTGGTCGAAAGCGGCCCCTCCCGCGCGATCCGGTCGCGCATCCGCGCGCGCTCTTGCTCACCAGGCATGCCCTGCCACCATCCCGCCGTGACGATCTGCTCGGACCGGCGGCGAAACTGCCGCGCCCACATCGGCAGGAAACGCATGGGGATCAGGCTGGCATCATGGGTGAAATGCTCGAAGACCCCGCGCGATCTGAGCGCCTTTTCCAGCCCGCCGGGCCTGTAGCTTCGGTTGCGGGACCACATGATATGCTCATGCGCCCGCTCGACATGGCGGATCGAGTCGAGCTGAACGAATCCAAGCTCTTCAACCTGCCGCGTGACATCCAGCGGCCCCGTCGGCGCTCGGAGCAGACCGTGAAGATCGAGCCAGAGCCTGCGCGCGGCACGGTTCGAAAGTCGCAAGGTTGTCATGAATTCCAGCGTGAGAGCGCGGCTTCGTCGACATCGCGCGCATCCACCCAGTCGCCCGCGTCACCCTGGCAGACTTCCTTCTTCCAGAAGGGCGCACGCGACTTCAGGTAATCCATGAGGAACTCGGCCGCCTCGAAGGCGTCCTTGCGATGCCTTGAGGCCGTCGCGACCATCATGATCGTCTCACCCACGCGCATCACGCCATGCCGGTGGATCACCAGAACATCCTCGAGCGCCCAGCGCGCGCATGCCTCCTGCGCAATCGACCGGAGTGCTTTCTCGGTCATCCCGGGATAATGCTCGATTTCCATCCGCTCCAGCGTTCCGGCCGCATTGTTGCGCACGATCCCCGAAAACGTCACGACAGCGCCAGATGCGGTCAGGCCGTCGGAAAAGCCCCGCGCCTGTTCGGCGAAATCGAACACCTCTCCTGTCACGCGGATATCCATGTGTCACCCTCCGGTCATCGGCGGGAAGAAGGCCACCTCGCGCACCCCGTCAAGCGGGGCGTCGAAATCGGCAAGCTCCTGGTCGACCGCCACGCGCAAGGCGGAGATATCGGCAAAGGCCGCCTCGTAGCGCGGCTCGCGCGCCTTGAGCTCCGCGACCAGCTCCATCACCGTCGCCGCCGTCGTCTCGACTCTCTCTCGCGGCTTTCCGATGCGCTCACGCACCCATGCAAAGTATAGCACATCCATGGCTCAATCCTTCAGATAGGGCATCGCCTTGCGCAGGTAGTCCCAACCCGTGAGAAGCGTCAGCACGGCCGCGATCCAGAGCAGAACGATCCCGATCTGCCCTGCCAGCACCGCCCCCTGGAGTTTCCAGCCGATCCCGTGCAGGTCTTCTTCGTTGCCGGCGAGAATCGCCGCGACAAGCTCACCGTCCATTCCCATGATCGACATGCCGAAATAATGCTCGAACACCCCGCGCGAGAACATCACCGCGATGGCGATCATCTGCACGGTGGTCTTCCATTTCGCCAGCTTGGTCACCTTGAGTGTCCCGGCCGTTTCGCCCAGGAACTCGCGCAGCCCCGAAACGAAGACTTCCCGAAAGAGAATGAATGTCGCCGGCAGGACGATCCAGCCTGTCCAGCTCGTGTCAGAGTAACCGACAATGATCATCAGCGCGATCACGACCATCGCCTTGTCGGCGATCGGGTCCAGCATCGCGCCAAGCTTGGTCTCCTGTTTCCAGGAACGCGCGAGATAGCCGTCAAGCCAATCGGTGATCGCCGCCGTGATGAACAGGATCAGCGCGAACCAGTCCGCATAGGGCCGGTCGAAATACAGAAACATCACCGCGACCATCGGCGCGGCCAGCAGGCGCAGGAGCGTCAGGATATTGGGCAGGTTCCATGTCATCGCGGCCCAAGTTGTAGCCCGCTTTGCAAGCGGGGAAAAGCACGATAAGCCGACGGAAACAACAAGGCCAGCCATGCACACCGCCAGCCAGCCCCTCGCGCGCAACATCGCGCTTTATCCGTGGTTCAAGTTCCTGCAGAATCTCAATTTCTGGCAGGCGGTCTGGTTCCTCTATTTCCAGGCCCAGGTCGGCGCCGCCGAGGCGATCCTGCTCTACGTGGTCTACGACATCGCGACGACGGCGCTCGAAGTGCCCTCGGGCTATTTCTCCGACAGGCTCGGGCGGCGCATGACACTCATCCTCTCGGCGCTCTTCGGCCTTGGCGGCGCGCTCTGCCTCTATCTCGGGGGTGGTTTCATGGCCTTCGCCGCCGGTCAGGCGCTGCTCGGAGCAGGCATGGCGTTCTCCTCGGGCACCGATTCGGCGCTGCTCTATGAATCGCTCGAACGCGAAGGGCGCGCCGAGGAGACCGATGCACAGGAGCTGCGCGCATGGCGCTACAATTTCACGGCGCTCGCGCTGTCTGCCGTCACGGGCGGCGCCATGGCCTGGTATGCGCCCGCCCTGCCCTTCGCCGCCACGGCGCTGGCCTTTGCCGGGCTTGTCTGGCTGTCGTTGCGCTTCACGGACGTCAGCACGAAAGACACCCCGGAAGGAGAAGAGCTTCTGCGTGCGGGCGCATTGCGCAAGGCCTTCCGCGAGCCCGTTCTGCTCTGGCTCTTCGTGCTCTCGGTCGTCATGTATGGCTATTCACATATTCCCTTCGTCTTCGGCCAGCCCTTCATCGAGCAGGCGCTCGGGCGCCTCGGCCTCGCGGCGCAAGCGCCGCTGGTGAGCGGCGCGGTCTCCTCGCTGATGATGGTGCTGTCGGTGATCGCATCGCTCTATGCCATGCGCCTGCGCCTCTGGGCCGGTCTGCCCGGCATTCTGCTCTTCGCCTTTTTCATGCAGATCTTCCTCGCGGCCGTTCTGGCCAGCACGGAAAGCGCGCTGGCCATCGCCTTCCTGCTGCTGCGGATGGTGCCGAGCTCGCTCTCGCGGCCCTTCATACTCGCGCGCATCCAACCGCTCCTGCG
>JAWLEL010000315.1:0-3555 GCA_041686165.1 Lentibacter sp. | reverse complement strand
CGGCCATGGCGAGCATCCTTCTGCTCCCCATCATGAATCATGCCGCAGCCGCTCTGTGAATCCCCAACGTGAGTCAGCGTCACAGGGCGCTGGTATTACATCGAGATTAACCGCGCTCTGCGACAGGCTCATCCGCAGGTGGTGGCCGAGATCATCGCCGGGGTCACGCGGCACGGTGGGCGGGCTGTGCAAGATCCGGAGACCGATCTGCTTCGCGTCAACGACGAGTTCACCGTGTCCATCGTGCTGGCCCGCTGCACGGCGACGGCGGCCGGATCGCTGCGCTGGCGCATCCGTCTCGACACCGGCCTGGTTCCCGACATCACGATCGCCGTGCGCATGGACGAGGTGAACGAGGCACCGCGCGACTACTATGTGCTGCCCAGCATCGACATGACCTTCGGGAAGCTGAAATTCGCCGAGCAGAACGGGCTCGCGCTCGATGCGTATCGGTTCGACACGCTCGATTTCTTCTACGCGCTCGCCTCGCGGGCCAGGATCGCGGAGGTGGCGTGATGCCCGACGACACGGAGCCGACCAGCCAGAAGCAGGTGACCCTGATCCCTTGTGACCGGATCCGGATCCTCAACCCCCGCGTCCGAAATCGGCGCACCTTCGAGGCGATGGTGGAGAACATCTCGCGCATCGGCCTGAAGCGACCGATCACCGTGGCGCCGCGCGCCGGGACCGATCCGCAGGAGTATGACCTGGTCTGCGGTCAAGGCCGCCTCGAGGCCTTCATCGAACTTAAGCAGGACAAAATCCCGGCTATCGTGATCGAAGCCGACGAGAGTGATTGCCTCGTCATGAGCCTCGTGGAGAACTGCGCAAGGCGGCAGCACAACCCGATCGATCTGATGCGTGAGATCGGCTCGCTTCGCGAACGCGGCTACAACGACCGCCAGATCGGCGAGAAGATCGGGGTCTCCTACGAATACGTCAACATGATCGCCGGGCTGCTGGAGAAGGGTGAGGAACGCCTGGTCTCCGCCGTGGAGACAGGACTGCTGCCGCTCAACCTCGCTATCCAGATCTGCAAGACCGACGCCAAGGGCGCGCAGAAGGCGCTGATGGATGCCTATACTCAGAAAAAGCTGCGCGGCCGGAAACTGACGCTCGTGCGCCGCCTGATCCAGCAACGCGAGCTCCGCGGGCCCCAGATCATGAGCAATGCGCTCGGGCGGAGGGTGGCTAAACGCGCGCTGACCAGCGAGGGACTTGTCCGAGCCTATCAGCAGGAGGCGGCACGTCAGAAACTGCTGATCAAGAAGGCCGAACTCGCGCAGAGCCGACTCATGTTCGTGCGGGAGGCGTTCCGGAAGCTATGCGCGGATGAGCACTTCATGACGCTGCTTCGTGCCGAGGGGCTTGAGACGATGCCCGCCGATCTCGCCAAGGCGGTCACCGATGGATCCTCGTCATGAAACGGGCCGCGGACAAACGCCCGGCCAGCGTCAATCACGGCTTCGAAGATGACTGTGTCACCCTGCCGATCGACGTGATCTTGCCCCTGCGAACGCTCGGCAAGAGCGCAAAAACCAGCCGAAAGTACCGGCAGATCGTCGCCTCCATCGCCCAGATCGGGATCGTCGAACCGCCGGTGGTCGCCCCAAACCCAGACAAATCCGCCACCTGGCTGTTGCTCGACGGGCACCTGCGGATCGAGGCGTTGAAGGATGACGGCGTGCAGGAGGTGGAGTGCCTCGTGTCCACCGACGACGAGGCGTTCACCTACAACCGGCAGGTCAGTCGCCTTGCGCCGATCCAGGAGCACAGGATGATCCGGAAGGCGATCGAGCGCGGCGTACCCGAGGAGAAGATCGCAGCCGCGCTCGATCTCGGCACGCGCAGCATACAGAAGAAGATCAAGCTGCTCGATGGCATCTCCGAGGAAGCCATTGCGATCCTGAAAGACAAGCCATGCACGAACGCCGTTTTCGACGCGCTTCGCAAGATGGAGACCATGCGCCAGATCGAGACTGCGGAGCTTCTGGTCAACGCGAACAACTACTCCGTCGCCTACGTGAAGGCGATTCTCGCCGGCACGCCACAGGCACAGCTGGTCGAGTCGTCCAAGCCAAAGAAGGTGAAGGGCATCACGCCCGAGGCGATGGCCCGGATGGAACAGGAACTCGCCCGCCTGCAGGAGGGCATCGCCTCGATCCAGGACAGCTATGGCCAGGATCACCTGCATCTGACCGTGATCAAGGCCTACGTCGGCAAGCTGCTCGGGAACGCCAGGATCGTTCGCTACCTCATGCAGACGCGACCCGAATTCCTGTCTGAGTTTCAGACGATTGCCGAGATGGAGTCAGTGGTGCCGGCCGAGGCGGAATAGCCAGCACGGTCGATCCGATGGGGACCCGGACCCGATAAGCGCGGGGACCGCGGGAGACGCCGGACTGTGGGCCGGATCGAGCGCGGCGGTGGGGATGGCGGCGAACCCGCTCGGGGCCCACCAGGCTGGCTTGAGTTTTCGCTGGCCGCGCAGCCGCGTTCGTGGCTGCGTTTCGTCGGGGCGTGTCGGAGGCCGGGCAACTTCGGCACGCCCACCCGCCATTTCTTCCTGCTACTACTCTCTTGGGATTGAACAGAACACGATCAAAGCAGATACAAAACAGGAGCAAAGTGTCCGACGGAGACTTTCAAACGCATGATTCTGAATGGAATCGTAGTCATCGGTTATTGCTGTGAATCCTATCGTAATCCCGCGAAATCGGAGGGGGCGCGACCGGGATCGGACGT
Source organism: Lentibacter sp. (assembly GCA_041686165.1). Classification (GTDB taxonomy): domain Bacteria; phylum Pseudomonadota; class Alphaproteobacteria; order Rhodobacterales; family Rhodobacteraceae; genus Lentibacter. Next base: position 810 of record JAWLEL010000315.1, on the reverse strand, counting down.
TCTCCACTCCCCAAGTATCAGATTAAAAAATGTTTTTTCTCTGGCCGGCGCGGCATCAATTTCACGCGGAGAGCGGCGCCGGTGACGTTGGACGAGCGGATCTGTCGCCTGATCGGCGTCATGGGTGACCCCGCAATATTCGCCGAACGCGTCTCAGGGGCCTGTTTGATGGCCGGGCGCAGGGGGTGACGGGGCATCGAGGAGCGTGGATGACTGGTGGACGGCGCCCGCACACGCATAGCCTGCAGGCTGGCCCCTCGTGGCAATGATCGCGTGTGCCGGAGGCAATGAGCTTGCATGCGCGGCCACGCCGCTTAGCCAGGCAGCGGTGGTTCGTGGGTGTACGCGCGTCGATGGTGGTCGGGCTCAGGGCCCGGCCCAGTGCATCCGGGCGATCCGTGGCCAGAGGAACGACCAAAAGGGCGCGGCGCTGCTGGAGAGCGCGAGCGTCATTCGGCGGCCCGAGAGGATGATCCTGGCGCCGGCGCGGAGCACGCGTTCGCGCAGGCGGCGCGGGCTCCAGCCGGTTCCGGTGGCGCGGCGGGGGATGTGCATCAGCTGATAGGCCAGGATCGAGACGAGCAGGCGCACCTCGTTGCAGGCGAAGGCGTCGACCGCCTCCGAGGCGCTCTGCGGCTTGCGGCCGCGCCAATGCGACTTCGGCAGGTTGGTGGACGAGAGCGCGGGGGCGAGGACGTCCTCGAGCTCGCCCATGTGGCCCTTGTGAGTGCCAAGCGTAATCTCCCCAGAAGTGCCGTTTGAAAAATCCCCAGTCTGAGCGCCGGAGCGCCGATCTGCGGGGGGCATGCC
>JAWLEL010000314.1:0-3573 GCA_041686165.1 Lentibacter sp. | reverse complement strand
CCTCGATGAGCCGACGAACGATCTCGATGTGGAATCGCTCGACCTGTTGCAGGAGCTGCTCGACGGCTATGACGGCACTGTCCTGCTTGTCAGCCATGACCGGGATTTCCTCGACCGGGTCGCGAGCCTGACCGTGGCCATGGAAGGGGATGGACAGGCGACGGTTTACGCTGGCGGCTGGAGTGATTACCAGGCTCAGAAGCCAAGGGCTGCCAAGAGTGAAAATGTCTATAAAACAAAGCCTTCAGGCTCCAAAGTGAAGTCTGGAAAAGGCAAGCCCGAGCCTGCCTTGAGCTTCACCGAGAAGCATCGGCTCGAGGAACTGCCGGGCCGGATCGAACGGCTGGAGGCGGAGATCGCCAAGCTCGAGGAGTTTCTGGCACAGCCCGACCTGTTCACCGCCGAGCCGGTGAAGTTCAAGAAGGCCACGGAGGCGCTGGTGGAGCGGCAGGAGGCGCTGGCAGAGGCCGAGGAAGAGTGGTTGAGGCTTGAGGAAAAGGCCGATCAGGCCGGTTGAGGCTTTGCGGAGTGTTCCGGAAGCATGAAGAGAATTCGACGCGCTTTAACGGGTTAATCTGCTTTGCAAATCCGGGGGCACATCCTGTGCACCGGGCGTGCACCCCCCTGTGCACCGGCCGGTATGCCTGCGCCGCGTTAAGACGTTCCACGCGAAATTGCCAATGCAGCGCGCGGGGGCGAAGGCATTTCGAAATGCCTTTCCCCGGCGCAGGCGCTCACATCATGCGCAAGGCCCCATCTAGGCGGATCACCGTGCCGTTGAGATATCCGCATTCGACGATGAATTCGGCGAGACGGGCAAATTCCGTCGGATCGCCGAGCCTCTGCGGGCAGGTCACCGAGGCGGCGAGCGACTCCTGCACATCCTGCGGCAGCCCGGTCAGCATCGGCGTGGCGAAGATGCCCGGCGCGATTGTCATCACGCGGATGCCTTCGCGACCGAGGTCGCGCGCCATGGGCAGGGTCATGCCGACGATGCCACCCTTCGAAGAGGCATAGCCGACCTGGCCTTTCTGGCCTTCGAAGGCGGCGACGGAGGCGGTGTTGACGATGACACCCCGCGCCCCGTCGGCCTCGGGCGCATTCTTCGAGATTTCGGCCGCGGCGAGACGGGCGACGTTGAAGGAGCCGGTGAGGTTGATGTCGATGATGCGGCGGTAATGATCGAGCGCATGGGGGCCGTTCTTGTGGAGGGTCTTCTCGGCGGTGCCGATCCCGGCGCAGTTGACGGCGGCGTTGAGCCCGCCCATGGCGGCGACGGCTGCTGCGATGGCGCTTGAGACGCTGTCTTCATCAGTCACATCGACGGGTTGGAAATGCCCCCCGATCTCCTTGGCCACGGCTTCACCGCGCTCCGCATCGCGATCGAAGAGGGTGACTTGCGCACCGCGACTGGCGAAATGGCGCGCCGTTGCCTCGCCGAGCCCCGAGGCGCCGCCCGTGATGATTGCCTTGGTCTGGTCGATCTGCATCGCTGTCTCTCCTCCTGAAATGAACGCCTGTTCAATAACCCGCGCCGCCGGGCCTGTCAATTTGACGGGTCGGCCCTGTCCATCCGCGCGGCGGCGAAGCCGAGCACGAGGACCGTGATCACGATGCGGAAAATGTGGTGCAGGGTCACGAAAGCCGGGTTTGCGCCGATCGAGAGCGCAATCAGGGCCATCTCGTTGACCCCGCCGGGAGCGAAGGTGATCAGCAGCACGTCGAAGGGCTGGTCCATCACCGTCAGCAGGACGAGGGCGAGCCCCGCGCCCAGCAGGGTCATCGCGGTCACGGAGACCAGCGAGAGCCAGATCCCCTTGCCGAGCATCGGCAGGCTTAGCCCGGCAAAGCGCATCCCGAGCGAGACGCCGACGACGACCTGTGCGGCGAAGATGAGCGGATCGGGAAGCGCGAGTGGCAGACCTGCGAGCGAGACCCCGGCGGAGAGGGCCAGCGCCCCTGTGAGCTGCCAGGCGGGCAGGTGAAGCGCGCGGCCGAGCACTGCGCCAGCGGTGATGATCACGAGGGCGAGAGGATACATCAGCGGGGTGACAGGGCCGGAGGTGAAACTCAGCCCGCCCGCGCTGCCGACAGGGTATCCGAGCCAGAGCGAGAGCCCCAGCGGCACCAGGGCGATGACGAGGATGATGCGCAGGAATTGCTGGGTGACGAGGCGCTTCTCGTCGGCGCCGTGCGCCTCGCCGAGCGCGATGGATTCGATCAGCCCGCCCGGCGCACCGGAGAAGAAAGCCGTCGCGCGATCATAGCCGCCGAGGCGGCGGAAGATCAGGAAGTTCATCCCCTGCGCCGCAACCACGAAGATGAAGATCGCGGCCATGGAGGGAAGCAGGTCATGCAGGGAGCGGACCAGATCGGGCGTAACCTGCGCGCCGATCACGGCCCCGATGAGTCCGATGAAGGGCACGCGCAAGCCGGGCGGAAAGCCGTAGCTCTGCGGCAGGCGCGCCTGCGCAAAAATCGCCACGGGCGCGGCGGCGAGCAGGGAGCCGAGCAGGAAGGGAAGAGGGAGCCCGAGCATCTGTGCCGCGAGGCCGCCCGAGAGGCCGAGCAGGAGCAGGGCGGCGGTGACGGCGATGTGGCGCAGGGGCGGCATGGCGGCCTTTCGGATGAAGCGGATGGTAGGCCCGGAGGGACTCGAACCCCCAACCAAAGCGTTATGAGCGCTCTGCTCTAACCAATTGAGCTACAGGCCCGCCATGACCTTGTGAGTTACGTCTCAATCGAGCGGGCGTCAAGCGAGCGGCGCGGTAAAAAGATTTGACGGCAGACACGGAAAGCGGTTTGCTGAAAATTACAGAAAATGCTCTGGGGAGGGTAACAATGAAGAAAATGACATTGGCAGTGGCGCTTTCGATGAGCCTTGCGGCCGGGTCGGTGCAGGCGGCAGATCTCGCTCCGTCGAGCAGCAGCAATGACGACCGAGTGTTGATCGGCGCCGTGGTTGTAGGGTTGGCGTTCTGGCTGCTGGCCGGCAAGGGCAGCGCGGGTTTGACAACGTCAACAAAGAACGCCGATTCGAACAGTGGCACCGGCTCTGGCAAGGTGCTTCAGAAGTTCTGAGCGAACCGAGTGGCGCGCCCTGTGCGGAAATTCGAAGACGCAGGGCAAGCCTTCCGGCTTGCCCTGTGAAACAAGCAAAGAGACTGGGGAAGTTGAAACCATGAAGAAGATGACATTGGCAATCGCGCTTTCGATGAGTCTGGCGTCCGGATCGGCACAGGCCGGTGATGTTGCGCCCAGTGGCTCCAACAATGACGAAAAGGTGCTGATCGGCGCGGCCCTCATCGGGCTGGCGATCTGGCTGCTTTCGGACAAGGATGGCAAGGGCAGCATGACCACCTCGTCGAAGAACGCAGACAGCGACACCGGCACCGGCTCCGGCAAGGTGCTTCAGGAATTCTGATCGTTGCGCGTTTCGCGCGTCCCTTTCTTTGGGGCGCGCGAGGCACCCTGATCGCCCGGGCGGGACCGTAGGGCCCGCCAGATTCGCGCGAGCGGATCGGTGAGCGTGGTTGTGAACCCATGGCTCATGAGCTTTGCCTCTTGTGGCCC
>JAWLEL010000313.1:0-3578 GCA_041686165.1 Lentibacter sp. | reverse complement strand
TTCTGATTGAGTGAAACAAGCTGACGTGCAGCATTCACGGACCCTTCCCGTAGGTGGCTCCAACTTTGCGAGAGTGCGTCGCGAAAAGGATTGAGCACGAGATCGGAGGTGTTGGCGCCCACGGTCACGAGCGTGTCGCGGGCATAGTCTAGCCGGGCAATACTGGACGAGCCGTGAACCGTGACAGACCGGTCATCCAGCGTTTCGACAAGAGCGATGTTGAATGTCACATCGACATTACCCGCGCGCGCCAGGATGCGAAACCCCTGCGGCCTGGTTGCGCCTCCCGGGAGGGTAATCGGGTTTGACGTGCTCATGTGGAGAACTTGGACGGTCCCGAATAGGTCATGTGCGAAAGCAAACAGATGGGGCCCAAGCTCGTAAAGCAAATTGCGTGTCTCGCGCATGAGCCAGATACCGTAGGGCCCTGAACGCAGCGGTGCGAGCGGAAAGCGCCAATTGATCTCGGCTGTCGAGATGCGCCCCAGATCACCTTCTTGAGCGGCCTTCTTCAGACGAACATAGGAGGGCAGGCCCAGGAAGTTATGGCCAGCCAGCAGGCGAACATGGTTGGACCTGGCGGATTGCAGCATTTCCGTCACGTCTTCACTAGATAGGGCCACTGGTTTTTCAACAAGCACATGGAGGCCACCCGCGATGCATTCTTCGGCGACTTGGCGATGATGGTCGGGTGGTGTCAGGACGTGGACCGCATCGCAAGTGCGCGCTGACAGCATGTCAGCCACGGATGCAAAGGGCTTGATCCCTCTTGCAGTGGCAAAGGCCTTGGCCGTGTCGGGATTGGCATCGACTACGCAGGTCAGTTCCGCGTGTTTCGAGGCGCTCAGCGCATCGGCGTGCCAGTCGGCAATGTAGCCAGCCCCGATGATCCCGACTCTTGTAACCTTGGCCATGATCGCCTCACTTGTACTCTATGATTTCCATCTCACGCCCGAGCCGCTTGCGTTTGCGATACATTGCAGCACCGATGAGATTGGGAAACTTGGAAATAAAAAGGAAAACAGAGTGCTTCAGAGCACGTCTCATTGGCAAGCCATTCGCCCTCAGTCCAATAGCAGTGCGGATGTAGGACGTAAGATAGAGAAGCGCTGCGATCAGAAAAAGTGGCCAGAAGAGCACGGCACCCACAAGTGTGAGCAAAGGAAGAACAGCTCCATAGATCCACATCCGGTGCCGCTCTCGAACAAAATACTCGGGGTGCAAGTCGTTCACCTGTTCGAAGCCGTGGCCAGTGCGCACAGCGCGGCTCCACCATTGCCAGAATGACGTCATATTGGCGTCATGGTGGGTCATCGGGATTGGCAGGCGCAGAAGCCTGTAGCCGGACTTGCGAAGGCGCTCGCAGAATTCGTCGTCTTCGGCGGCGATTACCTCGGGGTCGAACCCTCCGATTTCCTCGAATGCGTGGCTGCGCACCATCATATCGCCGCCGCATGCGGTTATCTCACCGGAGGGGCGATGCCATTCAAAGTGGCACATTTCGTTGTAGATACTGCCCCCGGGGTCGATCTCGGTCCGCCAGCCTGTCACGAGGCCAAGTGTATGATCCTGGCCAAGAGCAGCGGCTGCATGGGTGAGATAGCCAGCCTCAAGCGTACAGTCGCCATCGACGAACTGTACCAGGTCGGGTGGGTCGGGCCGCGCCATGATCTTTTCAAAGCCCGCGTTTCGCCCACGTGCGGCCGTGAAGGGCGCAGCTTCGTTCGAAAGAAGCACGGTCTCGGCTCCCATCTCTTCGGCCGCTTCAACAGAGCCGTCAGTGGAGCCGCTGTCGACGTAGACGACCAAATCAACTTCTCCCTGCATGGAAGACAAGCAGTTTACCAACCGCTGGCCCTCGTTGCGGCCGATCACGACGGCGCCGATTCGGACCCCTGCGCTCATGGTTGGTCTCCTGTGGGGGAGGGACGGAGCGTTGGGATTTGACCGTTGGAATACCCCCTGAAGAGAGTTGCCAGGCGCGCTGCCTCGATATCGGCAACAAACCCGGACAAGACAGTGTCACGCCCAGCCTGGCCCATGCGCTCGGCAGCTTGCGGATCGTGAATGATATGCCCTATTGCCGCGACAAGCGGTTGAGTATCTCCCGGGTGGCAGAGCCGACCGGAGATGCCGTCTTCCACAAGCTCGGACACACCTGCGATCCGCGTGGCTATGACTGGGCGGGCGGCCGCCATCGCTTCCATCAACACGACCGGCAGCCCCTCGGCGAAACTTGGGAGCACGAGCGCATCGGCATTTTCAAGCAGCTTGGAAACATCTTCTTGCGAGCGGTAACCTAGAAAAGTAACTTTTTCGCCTAGCCCGAGCGCCTTGGTCTGGGCTTCAAGCGTTGCTCGGTCAGGGCCATCGCCGACGATTTGCAAGGTGACATCTGCTTCGGTCAGCTCCTGCATCGCGTCGAGCAGGATCGGCACTCCCTTGACTGCGGCGAGGCGTCCGACGAACAGCAAGCGGCCAATGCCGGGCGCCTTCGACATGGATGCGTATCGTTCTGGCTCGATACCGCAATGGACAATATGCAGCTTATGCCAATGCGTGGGATCGGAGAATGCCATCGCCTGCGAGCGACAGAAGTGACTGATACAGGACACGAAAAGCGCCCTCTTGATTTTCTCGTCGAGCCGCCAGTGATTTGGTTCGAAGAAGATGTCTGGTCCGTGAAGCGTGAAGGAATAGGGGGTTCCTGTGAGCTCAGAGGCGAGCATGGCGACGGTACAACTGGACTTGGCGATGTGGTTGTGCAGGTGCTCAACGCCCCACTCCTTCATTCGTACGGCAAGCACCCCGGCCTCGGCAAAGTAGAAAAGATTGAACAAAACGCCTTTCACACCTGCCGGTGCTGTCGAAAAAGCGAGGCGCAATGCGCGAATGTAACGCGCTGGCGACCTGCAAAGCTGACGCAAGTGTGCTTGGAGCAGGTTGAGCGGGTTCCGAGCGGTTTCAAGAACATGGAAGGTTGCGGCCTGTTCTTTCCTCTGTTCGGCTCCGACAAGATGTTCCGAGCCGGTCCGTCTGATGGATGCAGTGAAAATCTCCAGGCCAAGCCTTCGCAATCCGGCGATTTCGCGCTGGATGAACGTATCGGTCGCACGGGGATATTCACCAGTGAGATAAGCGATCTTCATGTGGGCCTTCCCGGTGTTCCTGTCGACGCGCTGAAGTGCCGTTCGGGCCGCCACCCCAAGCGCTGCTTGGCCTTGCTGTTGTCGTAGGTTCGATTGGCCATCCGGGCGCGCAAGATTCGCGGTTGCAGCAAGCCGGGGGTGTCTTGCCCGCATAGCTTATGTACGACATGTGCGAATGGCATCAAGAGGCGCCAGTGGAAGGGCAAGTGGATCGCCGGCGCAAGCGCTGCGATCACGTCACGGCGGCTGGGTAGGGAATCTTCAACGATGTTGAGCGCCTCGAATAGACCTTGAGGCTTGGTTTGAGCAGCGTTGACAAGGGCGCTTGCTGCATCCTTGACGTGCACCATCGGGACTTCGCCGGCTCGGCCAAGGCTCACAAGAATTCGTCCCGAGCGAAACCCTATGTGCGCATTCCAAAAAATGCCA
>JAWLEL010000312.1:0-3602 GCA_041686165.1 Lentibacter sp. | reverse complement strand
GTCACGGCGCTTCAGAACACCGACCAGTTCGTCACATTGGACAGCAAGGTCGCCGCGCGGGTCCCGGCCTGGGAATTGCCATAATGGTTCAGGCCCGGCGACCAGATGGCGATCGAGGCAACATTCGGCGCGATCACGAGCAGTCCTCCACCAACGCCGCTTTTGCCCGGAAGCCCGACGCGGAAAGCGAAATCGCCCGAACCGTCATAGTGCCCGCAGGTCATCATCAGCGCGTTGACCCTCTTGGCGTGCTGGCGCGAGATCACCCTCGGGGCATCCTCCAGCCCTGCCAGCGCGCGCCCCGCCCTGGCCAGCTGCTCGGTGGTCATCTCGATGGCGCATTGATGAAAATAGGTCCCGAGCGTCAGCTCCGGCGCGCTTTCGAGGTTGCCATGCGACTTCATGTAGTAGGCCAGCGCCTGGTTGCGCGATCCGGTCTCCTGCTCGGAGGCTGCCACCGTGTCATTGATGTAGATCTCTTCGGAGCCCGACATCTGACGGATCAGCCCGAGGATCTCCGCCAGCGCCAGCCGCGGCTCGCGCCCGGAGAGCAGCGCATCGGTCGTGGCGATCGCGCCCGCGTTCACGAAGGGGTTGCGGGGGCGGCCCATCTCCCGTTCCAGCAGGATGACGGAGTCGAAAGAGGTGCCCGAGGGCTCACGGCCCACCCGGCTCCAGAGCTGGTCACCGACACGCCCCAGCGCCGCGACAAGGGCGAAAACCTTGGAAATGCTCTGGATGGAGAAGGGCTTGGCGGAGGCACCCGCGCTGAACATCTTGCCATCGGCCAGACACACGCTGATCGCGAACTGCCGCGGATCAATCCCCGACAGCTCGGGGATGTATTGCGCAGGCTGCCCCCAGTCGTCCTGACGATAGATCTCTGCCGCTATGGCTTCGAGCCTGTCCTGCACCCGGTCCTCCCGCTGCCGGGCGCCTGTCGCGCCCGGCTCCCAGTAAGACGCAAGCGCCTGCAGGTGTAAACCACCCGCCGCGCCGCGCGCAGGCCCGGCGCCTCAGCGCACCATGCCGACGATCTCGTAGGTCTGCTCGAGGATCGGCGCGGCAATGGCGCGGGCCTGCTCGGCGCCGTGGCGCAAAAGCGCGTCGATCTCGCCCGGGTTCTCCATCAGCCGCGCCATTTCGCCGGAAATCGGGCTGAGCCTTGCGACGGCCAGATCGGCAAGCATCGGCTTGAACTCGGAGAACGGCTTGCCGCCCACATCCGCGAGAACGGAATCCACGCTCACATCCGCCAGCGCGGCGTAGATGTTCACGAGGTTGCGCGCCTCGGGGCGCCCGTCGAGGCCCTCGGCTTCCGAAGGAAGCGCATCCGGATCGGTCTTGGCCTTGCGGATCTTCTGGGCGATCGCGTCGGCATCGTCGGTCATGTTGATGCGCGAGGCATCGGACGGATCGGACTTGGACATCTTCTTTGCCCCGTCGCGCAGGCTCATCACCCGCGTCGCCGCGCCCTCGATCACCGGCTCCGTGACCGGGAAGAAATCGACCCCGTAATCGGTGTTGAACTTGATGGCGATGTCGCGCGTCAGCTCGAGATGCTGCTTCTGGTCCTCGCCCACGGGCACATGCGTGGCGTGATAGGCGAGGATGTCGGCGGCCATCAGCGAGGGATAGGCGAAAAGGCCCAGCGAGGCGTTCTGCTGGTTCTTGCCGGCCTTGTCCTTCCACTGGGTCATCCGCTGCATCCAGCCCATGCGCGCCACGCAGTTGAAAATCCAGCCGAGCTGCGCGTGCTCGGCGACCTGGGACTGGTTGAACAGGATCGACTTTGCCGGATCGATCCCCGAGGCGATGAAGCCGGCGGCCAGCTCGCGGGTCTGGCGGCGCAGCGCGGCCGGGTCCTGCCAGACGGTGATCGCGTGCAGATCGACCATGCAGTAGACCGTCTCGTAGTCCTCCTCCTGCATCTGCACGAAGCGCTTGATCGCGCCGAGATAGTTGCCAAGGGTCAGCCCGCCGGAAGGCTGGATGCCCGAGAAGACGCGCTTCGTGAACGCGGCATTCGACGATTGCGTTTGGACCGCATCGTTCATGGGAAATTCTCCGTCTGGAATTCTGGGTGCCGCTGGCTTACCCATGGGGTCTCAAGAGGTCAAGCGGAGCCGGCAGGATGAACGAACGCGCAGTCAACGACATCTCGCCGGTGGTGGCGGGGCTCTTCGGCCTGATCGTGGTGGTCGAGCTTGTCTTGTCGCTCGCCGGCGAGGGGATCATCGGCGGACGCCTCGGGATCGGCTGGCGTGTGCAGGCGATACAGGATTACGGCCTGACGGGCGAGCTTGTCTCCTGGATGATCGAAACGCGGCAATGGCCGCCCGAGCACCTGATGCGCTTCCTCACCTTTCCCTTCCTGCACGGCGGCTTCGTCCACATGGTCTTTTCCGGGGCGATCCTGCTGGCCATGGGAAAATTCGTCGGCGACAGGTTCTCGGGGCTCTCGATCCTCGTGCTCTTCTTCGCCTGCTCGGCCGTTGGCGGGCTGGTCTGGGGCGCGCTGCCGATGAACCGGGGCTGGCTGATCGGCGCCTTCCCGGCCGTTTATGGCCTGATCGGCGCCTTCACCTATATCCTCTGGGTCAACTACAAGGCGGTCGGCGAGCAACAGATCAAGGCCTTCCAGCTCATCGGGATGCTCCTGCTCATCCGCATCATCCTCGGCCTCCTGCTCGGCGACGACGGCACATGGAGCGCCGAGCTGGCGGGCTTCGCCACGGGCTTCCTTTTGTCCTTCGTGCTGCGCCCGGGCGGCTTCACGCGCCTGCGCGAGACGCTTCGGCGGGGGTAGGTTTGGCGGTGCTCGGGTGCCCCCGGTGCGGAATGGAGCGGACGCTCGATCAAGCCGCGCATTGCCGACGCGCGCGGTGGCGATGCTACGTTAAGGCTAAGCACTTTATGCCAGCCAAACCCGAACGAAATCGAAGCGATGCGCCAAAACCAGCCAAATCGCCGCCGCGTGGGGGCGCGTCATGCCGGAGGCATGCTTCCAGCATGACGATGCGCGGCGGCCTTCGGCCTTGATCCCGCGCGACCAAGATCAGCGTTGGCATCATCGCCTGCCTTCGGTGCTGTTCCGGCCCCGGTCTTGAAAATTCCCACAACTTTGCAAACTCCCCTCCCCTGCGCCTAGCTGACATTCGAAGGCTCGCGCGGCAACCCTGGCTTCGGGTTCCCAAGCCGCCCGGCCCCGCGCAGGCAGCATGGCGTCGTCCCGCTGGACATTTGCGTCCGCAATCGTCATGATCCCTGCTCACTTTCCGAAAACCGTTACATTTGCAAGGTATCCCCGCGGCCATGACCAAAGCCGAAAAACCCTCCTCCGAAACGCCCGCCATCCCCGCCGCCGATTTCCTCAAGGCGCCGCTGCCCGCGTCGCAGGCGCTGAAAGATGTCGATCTCACCGGGCCTGCGCGCTTCTTCAACCGCGAGCTGAGCTGGCTGGGCTTCAACTGGCGCGTTCTCGAGGAATCGGAAAACCCGCGCGTGCCGCTGCTCGAGCGGCTGCGCTTCCTGTCGATCTCGGCCACGAACCTCGACGAGTTCTACACAGTCCGCGTCGCCGGGCTGCGCGAGATGGTCAA
>JAWLEL010000311.1:0-3627 GCA_041686165.1 Lentibacter sp. | reverse complement strand
CAGAGCTTGCTCAGTATCGGCTAGAAACCCGGCCGGAAAGTCAGTTGATCTGAAGGGTTTGTGCGTCGAATCGGGAATCTGAGTTCGGTGCTATCCCGAGCGTTGGAGTCGCCACCATGATGGGTCGCCGCCGTCCGCAGCAGAGCCTGTATTCGGCAGACACGCAGTACCTCGATTTCGTCGGCGAGGACACGTTCTACGGCTTCCTCGCCCGCCACGGTCGGGAGCTGTTTCCCGACGAGGAGTTTGCCGCCATCTACAGCGATGGCTTCGGTCGTCCGTCGGTGCCGCCGGGGATGCTGGCGATAGCGCTGCTTCTGCAGGCTTATGACAAAGTGTCGGACGCGAGAGCCACCGAGCACGCGGCGTTCGACATGCGCTGGAAGGTGGCCCTTGGGGTGGAGATGGATGAGCGTCCGTTCGCCAAGAGCACGCTGCAGCAGTTCCGCGCCCAGCTTCTGATCCACGAGAAGGCGCGGGCGATCTTCGAGCGGAGCCTGCAGCTTTCGCGGGAGACCGGCCTGCTCAAGGGGCGCAGGTCGCGCCTGGCCGTGGACAGCACGCAGGTGCTGGGTCGGGGCGCGGTGGAGGACACCTACAATCTGATCGCGCACGGGATCGCGAAGCTGTGCCGGGCGCTGGTGGCGGTCGAAGCACCTCAGACGAAGGTCGAGGACTGGTCGAAGGAGCGGGGGCTGGCCCGCTACTTCGGCTCGTCGATCAAGGCCAGCCGTGACGTGGACTGGGATGACGAGGAGGCGCGGGAGGCGTTCCTGACCGAGCTGATCGCTGACGGCGAGCGGGTGCTGGCGATGGCCCGGCAGGCGCGTTGCTCGCTGGAGGAGGGTAGCGAGGAGGACGCGCGCATCGCGCAAGCGGCGGAGCTTCTGACGATCCTGCTGTGGCAGGATGTTGAGCCGACGGAGCGGGGCTATGGCATCAAGCGCGGCACGGCGAAGGACCGGGTGCCGTCGGTGGAGGATCCCGAGCAGCGGCACGGTCATAAGAGCCACAACCGCAACTTCACCGGCCACAAGCTGCAGACGGCGGTGGACGTGGACAGCCAGGTGATCACCGACGTTGCGGTGACGCCGGGCAATGAGCCGGACGGCAAATCCGCGGCCGGGCTGGTCCAGCGCAGCGAGGAGGCGCTGGGTGCGGGGCTCGAGGACGGCGAGGACGTGACGGTCGAGCAGGTGATCGGCGACACGGCGTATGGCTCCGCGCAGGTGCGCAAGGAGCTTGAGGGGCGGGAGGTCATCGCGCCGACGGTGAAGGGCGGTCGGGGCGCGGCGATCCCCAAGGACGAGTTCGAGATCGACCTGAAGAACGACCGGGTGACCTGCCCGGAGGGCCAGACGACCGAGCATTACACGTGGGTGACGTATCGCAGGTCCGAAGGCGAACCGCCGGTGAAGGTGAAGCGGTTCGCGTTCGACACCGAGGTCTGTCGGGCCTGTCCCCGGCATGCCGAGTGCGTGAGCGGCAAGCGTCGGTACGGTCGGTCGATCACGCTGCATCCGGATGAGGGGATTCTTCAACAGGCCCGGGCGCTGGAGAAGACGGCTTACTTCCGGGAGATCTACCGCGAGCGGGTGGTGGTGGAGCACCGGATTGGGAGGCTGGTGGGGCTGGGGATCAGACAGAGTCGCTTTATGGGACGGAGAAAGACAGAGTTTCAGGCGCTGATGGCGGCGGCGGTGGCCAACTTCACGCTGACGATGGGCCGGATGGGCTCCGACGATGGCTTTTGTGGCTTTGTGCGCCGGATTCTGGGGCGTTGCTGGCCGCAGGACGCGATTCGCGGGCTCATGGGGCGGATAGGGCCGAATCGACAGACGACCGAAACATCAGCTGCCGCATAACCGATCGCGCAGATACGCCAGTCACACAGCGAAAGCCGCCGCCAAAAGGCCGCTTTCCGGCCGGGTTTCTAGCCCGTATTATTCATGACATTGTTCCTGCGTGCGATTTTCGGTGCATTTCGATGGGAGTGAGTGTCGCGCGGGCGATCTGCTCCCGCGGTGCGTCATCTGGCGGCGCGATCGGGCTCTGACAGACGCGTTTTCGGCCCGAAATTGACCGTCCAGACGTACTCCCGCCCGGGAGTGCGCAGTGTGATCTCCGCCGGTGCGGCTACGCTCTGATTCGGGCCAGCACCAGCGGCCACAGGTGTTGAACCGGACAGCTGGACGCGAACTTCAGCCACACCTTCCGGCAACTCTCCTTCACCAGCACCCCCAGCTTCAGCAACTTCCGCTGCAGTGTGCATACCTGTGCATTCTCCAGCTCCGTTCCCTCCAGGCAGCGCCGCATAAAGCTCAGCAGCACAAACGCCGCCGCATGCAGCAGCACCCGAAACTGGTTCGCCATAAAGCTGTGGCAACTGGTCCGGTCCATCGCCAGGTCGCACTTGAGTTCCTTGATCCGGTTCTCCTGCTCGCCCCGCCGGGCGTACAGGTCGTACAAAAGCTCCGGATCGCCCTGCAGGCTGGTCACCACGAAGCGCGGATTCTCGCCCTGATCGGTCACCTCGGCCTTGATAAGTACCCGCCGCTCGTGCGGCCAACTCCCGGCGGCGTAGCGCTCATCGTGCAGGTTGCGCACCTTCTCGACGTCCCCGAGCAGATACTCCACCCCCGCCCATCGCAGGTATCTCTTCGCCAGCTTTCGCAGACGATTGTTCGTCGGCAGCCCGATCAGATAGTGCACGCCGTTGCGCTCGCACCAGTCATACAGTTCGGGCTTCGCGAAGCCGCCGTCGCCGCGCACGATGATGCGTACCTCCGGCCACGCCTCCCGCAGCTTCGCCACGATGCGCCTCAGGACCGTCACCGCGCCGGTTCCTGCGTGGGATCTGCCCGGCCGCAGCACCGTCGCCAGCAGCTCGTCCGGGCCGCCGTCGACCTGCGCAGTCACGATCAGCGGCAGATAGCAGTGTTCATCGTAGTGGGCGTCAAAGCCCCGCAACTGCTGTTGACCGTGCGTGGGATCGTCGGTGGCGTCCATGTCGATCACCACCCACGTCGGCGGCTCATCCCGGCCCTCCACGAACAGGTCCACCAGCACCTCGCTCATCCGATACAGTTCGCCGCGGCCTATCGAGTTTTCAAGGCGCGACAGCGTCGGCTGTGATGCGAGATCATGGCCGGTCTCCGGCAGACGGCCGACGGCCACCTTCAGCGCCGGATCGTAGCACAGGTCGTCGAAGTCGTTGCAGTCCTCGTAGCCGCAGGCGATGCCGAAGATGCGCTGCATCAACATCTCTGCGATCCCGTGGCGCACCTTCAGCGGATCACGCCAGTCGTTGATCACCGAAGCCAGACGGTCGATCAGACCGAGCTTCTTCGCTGCCTCGGCGACCAGCATCACACCGCCGTCGGACGACATGGCGCCACCGTCGAAGGTGCCGATCACCTCGTGGCCGGAAAGGATTCCAAGCTCGACGCGCGGAACAGTGTGTACCATCGGAGAGACCTCCGGAAACAGGCTCTATGCTTACCACATAGCCATTTCCGCGTCTCTCCGATTTTCCTTTCTTTTACCTCGTGAATAATCCGGGCTAGAAACCCGGCCGGAAAGCGGCCTTTTGGCGGCGGCTTTCGCTGTGTGACTGGCGTATCTGCG
>JAWLEL010000310.1:0-3640 GCA_041686165.1 Lentibacter sp. | reverse complement strand
GTCATGCCGCCGACGAGAACGACCTCGTCGATGTCATCCTTGGAAAAGCCCGCGTCCTTGAGAGCGGCCTGGCAGGGCTTGAGCGAATTCTTGATGAGATCGCCAACAAGGCTTTCGAGCTTCGCGCGCGTCAGCTTCATGACCATGTGCAGCGGCTGGCCGTCCGAGCCCATCGAGATGAACGGCTGGTTGATCTCGGTCTGGGAGCTGGAGCTGAGCTCGATCTTGGCTTTCTCGGCCGCCTCCTTGAGGCGCTGAAGGGCCATCTTGTCTTTCGTCAGATCGACACCGTTTTCCTTTTTGAACTCGTCAGCGAGGTAGTTGACGATTCGCATGTCGAAGTCTTCACCGCCAAGGAACGTGTCGCCGTTGGTGGATTTCACTTCGAAAAGGCCATCGTCGATCTCGAGGATGGTAACGTCGAATGTCCCGCCGCCAAGGTCATAAACGGCGATGGTCTGCGTATCTTTCTTGTCGAGGCCATAGGCGAGGGCCGCGGCTGTCGGCTCGTTGATGATCCGCAGCACTTCGAGACCGGCAATCTTGCCGGCGTCTTTCGTGGCCTGGCGCTGGGCGTCGTTGAAGTAGGCCGGCACGGTGATGACAGCCTGCGTGACCTCTTCACCAAGATAGCTTTCCGCCGTCTCTTTCATCTTGCCGAGGATGAAAGCCGAAATCTGGCTGGGCGAGTATTTCTCGCCGCGGCTTTCCACCCATGCGTCACCGTTGCCGCCATCAATCACGGAGAACGGCATGTTCTTCTTGTCCTTGGCGAGGTCCGAATCATCGAACCGGCGGCCGATAAGCCGCTTGACGCCGAAGATGGTGTTTTCCGGGTTGGTGACGGCCTGCCGCTTGGCCGATTGGCCGACAAGGCGCTCGTCTTCCGTGAACGCGACGATCGACGGCGTGGTGCGGGCACCTTCTGCGTTTTCGATCACGCGGGTCTGCGAGCCATCCATGATGGCGATGCAGGAGTTGGTTGTACCAAGGTCAATACCGATGACTTTAGACATGTTTTCGATCCCTTCTTGACTTAAGGCGATGTTACGAGAGCAAGACCCGTTATGGCATCTGCCCCCGATCTCTCTGCCGGGCTCGCGGCCCGGCGCTTCGAAGCGTATATAAGGAGGGGATAATGCCCCTGCAAGCGGTGCTTTGGATAAGAATCGGCACTTTTTGGAAGGATATGGCATGGGAAGGGTGGAGACGTGGTAAATACGGCTCACATGATCGACGTGAAAGGCGTGCGCGTCTTTCCCGAAGCGCTGGATGGGCAAGAGCAGGCCGCGCTGGTCCGGGTGCTGCGCAACGTGGCGCAATCCGCCCCCCTCTTTTCGCCCGAAACGCGCTTCGGAAAGAAGATGAGTGTGCGTATGACATCAGCAGGCAGCTGCGGCTGGGTGTCGGACCGGCGCGGCTACCGATATGAGCCGAGGCATCCGAGCGGGCAGGACTGGCCCGGCATTCCCGATCTCCTGCTCGATATCTGGCGCGCGGTCGTGCCCGATGCACGCCCGCCCGACACCGCGCTGATCAACTACTATGGCGACGGCGCGAAGATGGGCATGCATCAGGATCGCGACGAAGCCGATTTCACCCAGCCGGTCGTCTCGATCAGCCTCGGCGACGAGGCGCTTTTCCGTGTGGGTGGAACAGAGCGCGGCGGCAAAACGGAATCTTGCTGGCTGCACTCCGGCGATGTCGTGGTAATCGGCGGCGACGCGCGGCTGGCCTATCACGGGATCGACCGGGTGAAACACGGCTCGAGCATGCTCCTGCCCCAGGGCGGGCGGATCAACGTGACGATGCGCGTGGTGACCTGAACCCGCCTGCGCCTTTTTCTTGCCGAAAATATCCCAGGGGGGAATCGCAAGGAACTTGCGATGGGGGGACAGCGTCCCCCCTGCCGCGGCGCGCGGAACGCGCGGCGCAAAACCTGCATGGGCGCAGCCCATTCCGCAAGGTCACTCACGCGCGGTCTTCGCGAGCGAGCAGCACCCCGAGAACTGCCTGAGGTTTTCATCATTGCCAATGACAAATTCGGCGGCAATGCCGAATTGCCTGTCGCTCATGCCGTCAGAGCAGCTTTCCCGCCGTGCGAGAAAGACGAGAAACTCGGAGGCACTCTTGCCATAGAGCGCAGTCCTGTCCGAGGCGCCAAGCATGCCATCGCCGGACTTGGCGAGAAAGCTAGATGTCTCCCCATCCATTGGCTCGTAAACGATCCATGTTTCGGTCGAGCCCGTGTATTGCTTGCGGCTCACCGTCCAGAACGGCTCCGTCCCGAAGCAGACGGCAGGAAAGCCCTCCGGCGTCTGAGCCCGTTCGAGAAAATCGAGCGACGCCCAGCCGACCCCCTCTTCGGAATTGACCATGCCCCAGCCATCTTCTTCGCGGATCACCTCGATCGTCCTCTGGTCATGCTCGAAAGCGCCGATCACGCGTCCAGCAGTAGACGGCTCATCTCGGATATAGAGAATGTCGTTTTCGCTGACACCGCTCACATCATGGAGCGCGGGGTAGGTCTGCGCGGCCAAAGCCGTTGGCAGCGCCACGGCGACGCAGAGGGCAATCAAGCGGATCATCTGCGCGCGCTCCAGGAAATCGAGGCCTGACGACGCGTGTAGAACTCGCCCATCAGGCCAATCATGACAAGCGTTATACCGACAGTCAGGGGATACTCCCACGAGCTGTAACGCGGGTTGTAGTTGATGAAGGCGAAGCCGCGTGACTGGTCGATCACGTGGAAGAGCGGGTTCCAGTCAAACATGGCGAGCATGTAACCGGGCAGCGTGTTGGCGACGAACATCTTGCCGGAGGCGATCATGTTGGCACGCTGATAGATGAGCGTGAAGGTGGCGACGAACCCGGGAAACCACGGCTTGATCGCCAGGAGTACAAGCCCGACAGCGCAGCCCGTGAACCAGGCGAGCATGAGCATCGCCATGGCACCTGCCGGATCTTCGATCGTGAACCTGTTGCCCAGCATGTAGTAGCCGAAGAGGATGACGAACATCGACAGGACCTGAAGGTAGAGTGAGGCCAGCGCCGAGGAGGCAATCGCGACGATGGTGTTCATCGGGGCGTGCAGCATCATCGGGGACGACGGGCCCGCGGCGCCGGCCACGGAACCGACGGCCTTGATGTGGGTCATGTAGAGAAAGATCCCAGTCATGATGTAGAGCAGGAAATCGCCGCGCAGGGCCGCGCCGCGAAGACCAAGCAGCGAGAACATGATGTAGAAGGCCAGAACCATGATCCCCATCTGCATCAGGTTCGTGACCAGCGACATGATGGCATTGCCATGCGAGGAGCGAACCGAATGCACCACCGAATGGTAGATCAGCTCGAAGATGATGAGGGCCGACGCGATCGTCGAGCGCTGCCGCCGGTGTTGAAACATATCTGCCTGCTCCGCCTTTCGCGGTTGGTATTAACGGCCAATCCTTGCCGAACCGTTTAACCCGCACCATAAGGGAGATCGGATATTCAGGCAATAAAGCGCTTTGCAGGTCGGCGCGAGTAACGAGGAACAGGGACATGGATTATGAAAAGCTGGAAGGCGTGATGCGCGAGCTTGCGCTGATCGCGGGCGACAGGATCATGGAGATCTACGGAAGCGATGATTTCGACGTGA
>JAWLEL010000309.1:0-3663 GCA_041686165.1 Lentibacter sp. | reverse complement strand
GGGGGCGGCGCCCCCCCCAAGGGGTGGGGGTGGGGGGGTACCCCCCCCCCCACGGGTCGGATTTGCGCAGCAAATCCGAAATCAGCCCAAGCTGAACCGCTCGATCAAGTCGAACCGCCCGTCTGCCCGCTCGCCGCACAAACAGATACTGTCCACGCGGTGCGCCCCGACCAGCGGGGCCGCCTCCCGCGAGACATCTTCCATGACCTGCGCCTGGTCTGCTTCGGCCACAGGCCCGGTCAGCGTCATGTGAAAGCGGAACTCGTCCATCACGTAAGGATAGCCCCAGCGCGACAGCAGCGCCGCCTGGTGCGGGCTGAGCCGCGCCGGGTTGCGCCGTGCCAGTTCCGCGTCCGTCAGCGGCGCACGATACCCGTCCAGCTCTTCCACGCAGGCCGCTGCCAGAACGTCCAACTCCTCGGAAGAGTGCGCCGGCACCAGCGCCAGAAAGCTCCCGATCCGCTGCAGCTCAAGCTCGAAGGATACCGGCGCAAGCCCCCGCGCCAGACGCGCGACAGCTTCTCTCAACCCGGTCTCGCCCCGCGCCTCCGCCAGCCGGAACGGCGCCTTGAGCGTCGCGTGAAATCCGTATTTCGCAGGCCGTTTCACAAGCTCGGGCCGCACCGCCTCCCGCGCCTCGCCGCTGCGGATGTCCCAGCCCAGCCAGTCCGCGCCCCAGTCGCCCTGCGGCCCGTCCGGACAATGATAGATCGCGTATCGCGTCACGCTTTGGCTCCTTCAGCCTGCCCCGCCGCCATCCGGCACAAAAGCTCGAACATGATCGACACGCCAAGGAAGGCCGTGCCGCCAGATTGGTCGAAAGGCGGCGAGACCTCCACGAGGTCCGCCCCGACAATTTTCACACCCTCCAGCCCGCGCACCACGTCGAGCGCCTCGAAGGAATTCGGCCCGCCCACTTCCGGCGTCCCCGTCCCCGGCGCGAATGCCGGGTCCACGAAGTCGATGTCATAGCTCACATAGGTCTCGCCGCTGCCGGCCACCTCGCGCGCCTCGGCCATCACATCTTCGGCCCCGCGCGCATGAAACTCCTCGATCGGCACGATCCGGATCCCCTCCGCGCGGGCAAAATCGCGGTCCTCGCTGTCGTATTGCGTCCCCCTGATCCCGATCATGATCACGCGCTTGGGATCGAGCAGCCCCTCCTCGCAGGCCCGCCGGAACGGCGTTCCATGGGTATACATCGTGCCGCCGAAGTAGGAGCGGTAGAGGTCTGTATGGCTGTCAAAGAGGATCATGCCCACGGGCGCCTTCGCCGCCACGGCACGCAGGATCGGCAGGGTCGAGAGATGATCGCCTCCCGCCGTCAGCGGCCTGATTCCCGCAGTCAGAGCCTGCTGATAAAACCCCGTGATCCGGCGCATGCTGTCCTCGATATCCGCCGGGTTCGGCCCCACGTCGCCGAGGTCTGCGCAATTGACCAGCTCGAAGGGCCGCACACCGCTCATCCCGTGTTCCGCACGTATCATCGTCGAGGCGTCCCTGAGCTGGCGTGGCCCATGCCGCGGGCCCGGGCGGTTCGTCGTTCCGCTGTCCCAGGGCACACCGATCAGGCCGATATCCACCTCGCCCAACCGGGCATGATCGAGCGGCACATGCGGCAGGCGCATGAAGGTCGGAATCCCCGCGAAACGCGGCAGGTCCATGCCTGAAACAGGCTGAAAGAAAGCATCGCTCATAAGTTTGTCTCCGGTCGTTTATGTGCCGTCACGGGGCCATCGCCCTGCGCCTCGATCCGCGCGATCGCGGCGTCGATCGGCTCATGGGCCACGGCCATGTGATGCACGTTTGCATGCAGCAAGGTCTTCTCATCGGCCACCCAGGCCACATGCCCCTTCCAGAAGAGCAGATCGCCCCGGCGCGGCGCGCCCTGTGCATCCGAGAATGCCGTCTCCTGCATATCGCTGTCGCCGGGGCAGGGAATGCCGCTCATCGCGCAGCCAAGTTGCACGAGCCCCGAACAGTCGATCCCCCAGGCGCTGTTGCCCCCCCAGAGATAGGGCGTGCCAAGCAGGCGCTCTGCGACGCAAACAGGATCAGGCTCATCCCCGGGCCCGATCTCGCGCAGATGCACGCGCGGCACGAAGCCTGCATCCGTGCTGGCAAGGCGCGCGCTCTCGCCGTCCACGGCCAGCAGGCTGCCAAGGCTGAGCCCCATCAGCTCCGGGCTCTTGAAATCCGGCTCGCCGTAGGCATGGCTCGCCCGTGCAGTCACCACATGGGTCGGTGCAGTCCCCTCTCCCAGCGCCTCGATGGGCACATAGCCCACGTAGCCGTCAGCCGCCGCCTCCACGAAAGCCCAGCCTTCGCGTTCCTCGTAGACAGTGACGCCAGCGCCGCGGATGAGCTGGCGGTCCCTCGCCCCTCCCGGCGCGCGCAAGAGGTCTGCCACGGGCGCTGCCACCTGTCGCGCCGCCCCGCTGGAGAACGTATCGGCCGCGACCGTCCCGCGCAGGCGCTCGGCGGCCACGCGGCCATTGGCCGGGGTCTGGCGGGGGTCGCTCACAGGCCCAGCGCCTCCGGCAGCGCCGCGAGAATGGCCCGCGCGCCCATGCCGACACCGCCCTTTGTCCGGGCGGGCTTGGCCTCCGGGTTCCAGCCGTAGATGTCGAAATGCGCATAGGGCGCATCGCCTGCGAAACGCCGCAGGAAAAGTGCCGCCGTGATCGCCCCGGCAAAGCCGCCCTTGGGCGCATTGTCCAGATCGGCGATCCCAGGTTCGATCATCGCCTCATAGGCCGGCCAGAGCGGCAGGCGCCAGACAGGGTCGGCCACGCGCGCACCGGCCGCGTCCAGCGCGGCGGAAAGGCCCGCTTCATCGGTGAAATAGGGTGAGAGATCAGGCCCCACGGCGACCCGCGCCGCGCCCGTCAACGTGGCCATCGAGATCATCAGGTCGGGGTTTTCCTCCGCGCCGTAGTCGAGCGCATCCGCCAGGACGAGCCGCCCCTCGGCATCGGTATTGTTGATCTCGACAGTCAGCCCCTTGCGGCTTGTCAGGATGTCACTGGGCCGGAAGGCATTCCCGCTCACCGCGTTTTCGACCGCAGGGATCAGCACACGAAGCTGCACGGGCAGCCCCAGCGCCATGATCATATGCGCAAGGCCCAGAACGGTCGCCGCCCCGCCCATGTCCTTCTTCATCAGGCCCATGGATGCGGCGGGCTTGAGGTTGAGCCCGCCGGAGTCAAAGCACACGCCCTTGCCCACCAGCGTGAGCTTTGGCCCCGTCTCTCCCCAGCGCATGTCGATGAGCCGGGGCGCTTGCGCGCTCGCGCGCCCGACCGTGTGCACCAGCGGGAAGTTGTGCTCCAGAAGGTCATCGCCGCGCACCGTCTCCATCCGTGCGCCATGCGTCTCGGCCAGCGCCTTGGACGCGGCCTCCAGCTCGGCTGGCCCCATGTCATTGGTCGGGGTGTTGATCAGATCGCGCGTCAGCGCCTCGCCCGCCGCGATCGCCTCCAGCTTTTCGGCGTCCATGCCCGCGGGTGCCACGAGCCGGGCCTTTGTGCCCTGCGCCTCGGCATAGCGGTCGAAGGCATAGTGGCTCAGCAGCCATCCCAGCGCTTCGACCTCGAGCTCCGCACCGCCCAGATCACTGCGGAGTTCATAATCTCCCTCGGGCAGCTTTTCCGCAGCCGCCGC
>JAWLEL010000308.1:0-3674 GCA_041686165.1 Lentibacter sp. | reverse complement strand
TGGCCGCGAGGTAGGATGTCTCCTTCGCGCCGAGGCGGAACCGCGCTCGGAACGCGGACCGTGACAGGCGAGCGAACAGCGCGTCAAAATCCTGGCCCGTCATGCCAGTGACCTTGCCCAGACCACGACGCGCTCCGCTGCCCTTCTGACATGCGCTGCCTGGGTCTCGGCACTGATGCGTTTGCGCGGCTTCAGGTCATGGTCACCATCCTCGAGCCAGAAGAGTTCGATACGCTCTGAGAGTTCGTAGCGTTCCACTTCTTCGCGCGAACCGAGCTTGTCGCGTGTTCCCTGGCAGATCACGGTCGGCGTCGTCATTTGGGCGAGATGGCCTGTCCTAAGGCGTTCCGGTGCGCTCGGCGGGTGAAACGGGTAGCCCAGGCAAAGAAGCCCCGCGATCCTACCTTCCGCCTGCATGTCGTCTGCGATCATGCTGGCCACGCGTCCGCCCATCGACTTGCCGCCAATCACCAACGTGTCGACCTGCCCGAGCGCAGCGACTGCGTTCCGGTATTCATCCATGAGCTTTTCGATCTTCGGTGGTGGACGACGCGCGGCTCCTTGCCGCCGCTGTGCCATGTAGTCAAATTCGAAGCGTGCAACCCGGCACTCCCGCGCGTCAAGTTCGGCCGCGATCTGTTCCATGAAGTCCGAATCCATCGGTGCGCCCGCGCCATGAGCGAGCAGTATTGTGACATCGCTATGCCCCTCGCCGTCGAACAGGAACGTCATATCACCCTCCACCCTGGCAGCGGCGTCGCCGGAAGAACGTGATGACATGAAAGCGGTTCTCAAGCCACGAAGCTCACATCGCTACAGCTGGCTTTAGCCCAAGTTTTTCGAGAATATCTATTCCGTCCGCGGTGTGTTAGTTCGTCCGAATACTTTCTTTGCAGCCGCAGCGAAAGACTGCTCTGGAGGGCCGCATCGCGGAGGTGGGATAGTTTCATGAATGACTGGATAGGGCCGTCCATGTCGATGCAGTTTTCTCCCAATGCAAATCAAGTGTTTCGCACCGCCTTGAGCCGCTATTCAAACGCATCCTTCAGGTCAGCAAGGTAATCTGACAACTCATCGGGATATCCCCAACCAATGTGACCATAAACGCGATGAAGTTCTGCCTCAAGCGAAGGCAGGAATTCCGCAATAAGCTCCTGATCTTGCTGTTTCAGAAGGGTTTGGACAACACTCGAGAACATTGAACACAAGCTGTCATAGTAGCCCTCGTCAATGTCTCCGAACTCAAGTGTGAAATCATTGCCGCATTTCACGTAGTAGATCATGAGGGTCAGCGTATCGCGGATGTTGCCATTGGCTTTCTTGAACTCACTGATGGCTTTTCGGCCTTCGGCCAGTTTTACATCTTGCTTCCAAGGCTGCTTTGGGCTGATGGCACGCTGAATTCTTGTCATGTAAGGGGCAAGATGGCCCTGCTTTGTATCATCACTCAAGAAACGGGCATGCATGAACGACGCGTTCTCTGCATTCAAACGATAGAGGTCCTGCACAAGCCCGAGCAGTTGGGTCGAAGAAAAGCCAGACAGCACCGGCTTGACGTCTTCCCATGAAATTTTCGCACTGCTCATCGCCGCTCTCCCACCAAAACGCGTGTTGGGTAACATCTGTCTTTTTGGCGTCACTATGGTGGCCTCGGCCTTCTCGTGATCCTTTTCGGGTCAAGTTTAAGCTTGGCCGACGCGAAAAGAAAGTCCGGGAGCTGCGCGCCGTATCATGTGCGACAATCCTGGATCAAAACCCGATCAAGCCATTCTGGCAGACCGGTAGGTTTGCAACAGGCTGATTTCCCTGTGTTTCATGATTCCCAGCCAGATCTCATTCCAGCCGCAATCAAAACCCGATCAAAACTTGCCCTCAGGCAGAAAGCGCCATTACGAGGCGCACAAGGCTTGTGCCCAGAAGGCACAGGTAGCCGGCCCAGAGGCAGGCCCTGTGCCACGGTTTCCAGGCGTTCACCTCGTTTTCGCGTTTTTCAACCGCGACCGGGTGCGTCAGGTCGCGGGCCCTGGTTGGTTTGTCGGGCAGGTTGCCTGGCGTTTGAGCCGATTCCGCACCTTTTACCGGCTTGGCTCCGGAGCCGTCAGGCGCGGTGTTCTTGAGTTTTTGAAGCTTTTTCTTGTGCCTGTCGAGCACGAAGACGGGAACCGAGAGCATGAGCAACCCGACAAAGGAGGCGCCATTCAGAAGAATATCAGTTAGCACGTCTTCATGTGTTGCCATTGGTTTGCATGCCGGCAGCCCATGTTGGATCCATGAGATCGCTGGCTCCCGGGCTGGATGCTTTGGTCACTGATATACTGTCCACGATCTTCATCGAGACGATATCCATCAGCTCCACCCTGGCTGCTCCGATATGGACACTCGCACCTTGGCTGTCTTTTTGCCAGTCCTGAAGTATCCGCTTTGCGAGGGGAGCCCGGTTTCCGGCAAGACCGGCCAGTGATTTCCGGGCCTCATCCAGATGTCGGACAAAATCTTCGGCCTCGAAGCGGAACTGATTGGCAGTCTTATCCTGGCTCATCGTGCCATGCAGAAGCGCAACATGTCGTTGCAGCTCCTCGATTTCGGAGAGGATCCGGGAGATCGAAACCCCCGGTTGCGGGGTGCCCGCCGATACGGCCTCCGGCTCTCCGGGCCGGGCTTCCGCGCCGATATCAAGATCACCGCTCTTGTCCGCGGGAGTGTCGTCATGCGCGATGTCCTCACGCAGGATATCATCCAGGTCGGGAAACCCGATATAAATCGGGATGTCGCAGGCGGCCATGTAACGCTGAAGAGAGTCGACCCGTGGCATGTTGCCCTTTGGGGATTCCAGGGTTGCGATCTGCGATTGGGCCATGCCCGACCGCTTGGCCACCTCTTCCTGGGTCAGGCCGCGTGCCTTGCGGGCCTCACGCAGTCGCCGTGCCATCTGCCGCCGCACGGTCTCCTTTGGGCTTGCCTTGTCGAGATCGGGATGAATCTCCCTGAGAAGTTTTCGTGCGTTCGTTTTCATGGTATTGCCTCCCAATGGCGATTGGGCCCGAGGTCAAGAGATTTCGAGGATATGCCTGGTGCCGCTTTGCGGGCATGATCGGTCCCGGCGGTGAGAATGTCGTGAACCTGGATTTCACGGGATCCCGTCTGGCTGGATGTGATGATCGTAACATGTGGCGCGTTCGGGGCTGGCACGACGCCGATCTCGTGCGAGGTTCCGTCATAATGCCAGTTTCCGGCCGCTTCATCCGAAGCGTGCCCGACTGTTTCGAGATCAGCAAGCGCTTCGTCGACACCCTGGGATTCATCTGGTTTCAAACCTTCAAGAACCTTACTGATATGTGCCTCACGACCAGGCGCGATGACGACATCATAACTCACTCTCGTCTCCAAATATAGGGTTTTTCATATATCATCCAAGGGCTATGCCCAAGGCGTTCAATACAAACAATTTTCCGGCTTAAAGTCAAACATCAGGTTTTGATAATCGAGCTTTTTTATTCAGCGGACGTTCCCCAAGTAGCCCACCACGTGGTGAAAAATTGTCCTGACGCAGCCTGCGAGTCAAGCGTTCGGTGCTCGTGTTGGCCGCGACTGTCGTGCAGCCACGCGGATTTGGGCGGATCCGGCATCATCATTTCCGGGATGGGGCCGCATCGCGTCCCTGATCGAGACCGCCA
>JAWLEL010000307.1:0-3680 GCA_041686165.1 Lentibacter sp. | reverse complement strand
GATGTTCTCCACGTCCTCGCCGACATAGCCCGCCTCCGTCAGCGTCGTGGCATCGGCCATGGTAAAGGGCACATCGAGGATGCGCGCCAGCGTCTGGGCCAGCAGCGTCTTGCCGCAGCCCGTCGGGCCGATGAGCAGGATGTTGGATTTCGACAGCTCGATATCCCCGCCCTTCTGGGCGTGGTTGAGCCGTTTGTAATGGTTGTGCACCGCCACGGACAGGACCCGCTTGGCCGTCGCCTGCCCGATCACATAATCATCCAGGACCTGGCAGATTTCCTGAGGCGTCGGCACGCCTTCGGAGGATTTCAGGCTCGAATCCTTCGTCTCCTCGCGGATGATGTCCATGCAAAGCTCGACGCATTCATCGCAGATGAAAACCGTCGGCCCCGCGATGAGCTTGCGCACCTCGTGCTGGCTTTTGCCGCAAAAGCTGCAGTAAAGCGTGTTCTTGCTGTCTGTGCCCGAACTGTTCGACATCTTCGCCCTTCTTTCTGGCTCTGGTCATGTGCTTGGCGCTGCGAGCCGCACCGCGGCGGCCCCAAGGCACGGCGCTTTGGTCCAACCTAATTGAGCCCGCGCCGGGCCACAATCCGAAATTCCGCCGCAGCCCACACGCGGCCTATGCGTCGTCTTCATCCGTCTTGGCGCGGTTCTCGACGATCTCGTCGATCAGGCCCCAGTCGCGCGCTTCCTCGGGGCTCATGAACTTGTCGCGCTCCAGCGCGGCAACCACATCGTCGAATTTCTGGCCGGTATGCTTGACATAAATCTCGTTGAGGCGGCGCTTGAGCTTCTGCGTCTCCTCGGCATGGATCATGATGTCGCTGGCCTGGCCCTGATAGCCGCCGGAGGGCTGGTGCACCATGATGCGGCTGTTGGGCAGCGAGAAGCGCGCCCCCTTCGAGCCGGCCGTCAGCAGGAGCGAGCCCATGCTTGCCGCCTGCCCGATCACCAATGTCGAGACCTTCGGCTTGATGTATTGCATCGTGTCGTAGATCGACAGCCCGCTTGTCACCACGCCGCCGGGCGAGTTGATATACATCGAGATTTCCTTGGACGGATTCTCTGCCTCCAGGTGGAGAAGCTGCGCCACGATAAGGCTCGACATCCCGTCATGCACGGGGCCGTTCACGAAGATGATCCGCTCCTTGAGCAGGCGTGAAAAGATGTCATAGGCGCGCTCTCCGCGGCTCGTCTGCTCGACGACCATCGGCACGAGCGTGTTCATGTATGTCTCAAAGGGGTCTGTCATCTTGTCTTGCCTCAATGCCGAATTTTAAGAACCATACCGGTTCATTCCTAATGGAGTCTTAGTGATGCGCTCAGGGGGCTGCAAGGGCCGTTCGGGCAATTGTCCGTTCACGAAAGCGCGCGGCCTGACGCCTTGCGCCGCGTGCCGCTTTGGGCTCTTATACAGCTTCGCATGACACAGCCGGACCAAACGCCCCCGATGCCCCCGCGCTCCTTCATCGAAAAAGGCGCCTCCGCGCATTTCGACCTGGCCTTCGAGGGCCCGGCGGAGCCGTTCTATTTCCTGCTCCTGCCCAAGACGACCATGCTCGCCGTCGCCGCGGCCATCGAACCCCTGCGCATCGCCAACCAGATCACCGAACGCGAGCTCTTCACATGGTACACGCTCACGGAGGACGGCGGGCCGATCACCTGCTCAAACGGGATGCGGATCACCCCCGATGGCGATCTCCTCGGCATCGCGGGCGAGGCGCGCTGCTTCGTCTGCGCCGGGGTCGAGCCGGAGCGCAGCGCGAGCGAGGCCGTGCTGGCCTGGATGCGGCGGCAAGCCCGCTTCGGCCGCCGCTTCGGCGGGATCTGCACCGGCGCCTTCGCCCTGGCCAGGGCCGGCCTGATCGGCCAGCGCCGTTTC
Organism: Lentibacter sp.; assembly: GCA_041686165.1. Lineage (GTDB taxonomy): Bacteria > Pseudomonadota > Alphaproteobacteria > Rhodobacterales > Rhodobacteraceae > Lentibacter. The sequence goes on along the minus strand of JAWLEL010000307.1, from coordinate 1,795 downwards.
ACCCTCCACTGGGAAAACCAGGACGGCTTTCGCGAGCATTTTCCCGAGCTCGCGCCGACCAACAGGCTCTATGAGCAAGACGGCGAGCTGATCACCTGCGGGGGCGGCAACGCGGCGATCGACATGATGCTCAGCCTCGTCGAGGCGCGCCACGGGCCGCGCCTTGCCGCGATGGTCGCCGACATGTGCCTGCACATGCGCGCCTCCGGCCCGCGCGCGGCCCAGACAACCGGCCACGCCGCCGCCATCGGCTCACGCAATCGCAATCTCATCGCCGCCATCGAGCTTATGGAACGCGAGATCGAGGAGCCGCTGGGAATGGAGGAGATCTGCGCCGAGCTGAACATCTCCCGCCGCCAGCTTGAACGGCTCTTCCTGCGCCACCTCGGCGAAACGCCCATGGCCCATTATCTCGGCCTGCGCCTGGCGCGCGCGCTCGGCTACCTGCGCGAGACCGCCATGAGCACGGCCGAAGTTGCCGCGGCAACAGGCTTTTCCTCGTCCAACCACTTCGCCCGCCGCTTCAAGGAGCGCTACGGCAAGACCCCGCGCGCCTATCGGCGGAGCTGGGTCTAGCTGCGCCGCCTGGCCAGCTCGCGATAAAGTGCCGCGGGTGAAACACCGATCTGTTCCGCGACATTGATCCATTCCCCCTTTGACGGTTCGTCGTGAAGGCCCAGCCAGGTGTCGAGCCGATCAGCCACACGCCGCAGACGCAGAATTTCAATTCGCGCCCGCTGCGCTTGCAGTTCCTTCGCATGGGTCTCGATCAGACTCAGGGCAGCCTCCGGGCGCTCACGAAGAGCACGCAAGAATTCCGCGCGCGAAAGGCTGGCGATTTCACTTTCCGACTGCGCGACCGCATCACAATGATAGGTCTCGGCGAACAGGGATGCCTCGGCCAGGGCCATATCAGCCGTCGCTATATGCAGGGTCAGCGGCACGCCATCAGCCATCGGGCGTTCCAATGCGACCCTTCCGGATCGAACAAGATACATCGATTGAACGCGGTCCCCCTGACGGAACACCGCTGCGCCAGTCGCAGCCCTGCGGGTGGGGGCGCCGTCAAATATGTCAAGCCAACCAGACATGATAGGGATCATATATCAAATGCCGCTCCTGGTGTAGTCTGCGACGTCAAAACGAAGAGGAAACAATATGCGAACGAAGATTCTTCTGACGGCAGTGACTTTGCTTGGAGGCGCTGCATTCGCGTTTGCGCAGAGCAATCACAGCGGACACGTTGATGGCATGGATCATTCAGACCACGGACAGGATCAGCCAAAGGCCAGTGCAGCATTGTCCGAACCCGGTCAAGGCGCCTTCGCCGCTCTGTCCGAAGTCGTGCGCCTTTTGGAAGCCGATCCTGACACGGACTGGTCCGAAGTTGATCTGGCTGGCCTGCGGGCACATCTGGTCGATATGGATCGCCTGGTCTCGGACGCGGTGGTTTCACGAACCAACCTGCCGGACGGGATCAGCGCCGTCGCAACTGGTGATGCGCAGACCATGGCGACACTGCGGCGCATGGTCCCGGCCCATGCGGCTCAACTCGCCCGTGACACTCGCTGGACCGTTGCTGCGACCGAAACAAGTGACGGTGTGGAGCTTCGCGTGACAAGTGACGACCCCGCCGTCGTCGCGCGGATCAAGGGCCTTGGATTTTTCGGGCTGATGGCAAGCCAGGATCATCACCGCGAACATCACTTGATGATGGCTCTCGGGAAAGAGGCGCATGGTCACTGAGCTTTCGTTGACGTTAAAAAGCTGAGAAACGGCAAGCTGCCGCGACGTC
>JAWLEL010000306.1:0-3685 GCA_041686165.1 Lentibacter sp. | reverse complement strand
CCGACGCGGATCGCGCGCCAGCCGAGGGCCGGGTTCGGCTCGTCGTTCGGCTTCATGTAGGGCAGGACCTTGTCGGAGCCGATATCGAGCGTGCGAAAGACGACGCGCTTGTCGTGGGCGGCGTCGAGCACGCGGGCATAGAGCTCGGAGAGTTCGGCGCGCTTGGGCATCTGGTTTCGCACGAGGAATTGCAGCTCGGTGCGAAAGAGCCCGACGCCCTCGGCGCCGGAGCCCTCCAGCGAGGGCAGGTCGGCCATCAGCCCGGCATTCATGTGCAGGCTCAACCGCGTGCCGTCCTTCGTTTCGGCGGGCTTGTCGCGGATCGAGGCATAGCGCTCCTGCGCGGCGGCCTGCATGGCGATCTTGTCGCGAAACGCGGTGCCGACCGTGTCGTCGGGCCGCAGGTGGACGATGCCCTGATCGCCATCGACCATGATATGATCGCCGTTGAGCGCCTCGGTGGTGATCCTCTTGGCATGGATGATCAGCGGGATGGCAAGGGCGCGGGCGACGATGACCGCATGGCTGCCGACCGAGCCTTCCTCGAGCACGATTCCCTTCAGCGAGCGCCCGTAGTCGAGAAGCTCGGCAGGGCCGATGTTGCGGGCGATCAGCACGGGATCGGCGGGCATTTCCGCGCCGGTCTCATTGCCCTGGCCGGTCAGGATGCGCAGCAGGCGGTTGCTGAGATCGTCGAGGTCGTGCAGGCGCTCGCGCAGGTAGGCGTCGCTCACCTGCTGCATCCGCGCGCGGGCGGTTGACTGCTCCTTCTCGACAGCGGCCTCCGCCGAGAGGCCGCGCGAGATGTCCTGCTGCATCCGCGTCATCCAGCCCTTGGAATTGGCGAACATGCGGTAGGCTTCGAGCACATCGACCTGCTCCTTGCCTCCGCCGCGCGCTCCGGCGAGCATCTTGTCGACGCCGACGCGCAATTCCTCCACGGCCTCGTTGAGGCGTTCCATCTCGCTGTTGGGGTCTTCGGCGATCGGGTTCGTGATGACGACACGCGGCTCGTGCAGCCAGACATGGCCCTCGGCCGCGCCTTCCTGACCGCTGGCGCCACGCACCAGCACAGGCTGCGTATGCCGCGCCGTGAGGGCTGCGCCCTCGCCGATGAAGGCGCCCAGCTCGGCCATCTCCGCCAGCACCATGGCGACGACTTCGAGCGCATCCACTTCATCGTCTTCAAACTCGCGCGCGTCCTTCGTCTGGACGACCAGCACGCCCAGCTTTTCCCCGAGGCGCTGGATCGGCACGCCGAGGAAGCTGGAGAAGATTTCCTCGCCGGTCTCCGGCATGAAGCGGAAGCCACGTTCGGAGGGCGCATCGGGGCTGTTGATCCGCTCGCCCAGGCGGGCGACGCGGCCCACGAGCCCTTCGCCGAGCTTGAGGCGCGTTTCATGAACGGCCGACGGATTCAGGCCTTCGGTGGCGCAGAGTTCGAGCGTTTCTTCGTCGCGGAAGAGATAGACCGAGCAGACCTCGGAGTGCATCTCCTCGGCGATCAGCCGGGTGATCGTGTCGAGTCGCGCCTGTCCGGCGCTGTCCTCGGCCATGACCTCGCGCAGGCGCGCGAGCATCTGGCGGCTGTCTGTCTTTACGTCCGGATCGCTCATGGTGCCGTGCAACCCCCTATGAATGGCCCGGCCATCGGACCACGAAGCAACTTACACCACAGCGCCCCTCCGAGGGAAACGGGAAATTGCCGCGACGGCGGAAGTTGCCCGAGGGGCTGCGTGTCGGCGCTGCGGTTCAGCGGGCGCGGATTTCCGGCAAGGGCCGTCTCGCCCTCAGTCCGCCTTTTCGAGCTCGAAGGCATCGTGGAGGGCCTGCACGGCGAGTTCCATGTACTTGCGGTCGATCAGCACCGAGATCTTGATCTCGGAGGTGGCGATGACCTTGATGTTGACGCCTTCGTCCGACAGCGTCTTGAACATCGTTGCCGCGACGCCCGATTGCGAGCGCATGCCGATGCCGACGGCCGAGACTTTCGCGACATCGGTGTCCGCGATGAGATCATGGTAGTTGATATCGCCCGAGGCCTTGGCGTCCTCCATGGCCCTTTTCGCGCTCGGGACCTGGTCGACCGGGCAGGAGAAGGTCATGTCGGTGCGCCCGTCCTCGGCGATGTTCTGGATGATCATGTCCACATTCACGCCCGCTTCGGAGAGCGGGCCGAAGATGGCCGCGGCGATGCCGGGGCGGTCGGCCACGGACACGAGTGTCATCTTGGCTTCATCGCGGGAATAGGCGATCCCTGATACGGGGCGGTTTTCCATGACGTCCTCCTCATCGCAGACCAGCGTGCCGGCCTCGTCGGATTGTTCCTCGAAAGAGCTGAGCACGCGCAGGCGCACATTGTAGCGCATGGCGAGCTCGACTGAGCGGGTTTGCAGCACCTTGGCGCCGAGCGAGGCGAGCTCCAGCATTTCCTCGAAGGCGATGCGGTCGAGCTTGCGGGCCTTGTCCGAGATGCGCGGGTCGGTCGTGTAGACGCCATCGACATCGGTGTAGATGTCGCAGCGCTCGGCCTCGAAGGCGGCGGCGAAGGCGACGGCAGTGGTGTCCGAGCCGCCGCGGCCCAGCGTCGTGATGCGCCCTTCGGGGCTCACGCCCTGGAAGCCGGCGACAACGGCGACGCGCATGCCTTCGGCGAACTTGCCGCGGATGTTCTCGGGCGGGATCTCCTCGATCCGCGCGGCGGCATGGGCCGAAGTTGTCTGCACGGGCACTTGCCAGCCTTGCCAGCTGCGCGCGGGGATGTCCATTTCCTGCAAGGTGAGCGCCATGAGACCTGCCGTGACATTCTCGCCCGAGCTGACGACGGCATCGTATTCGCGCGCATCATAGAAGGGGGATGTCTCGTTTACCCAGCCGACCAGTTCATTGGTCTTGCCGGACATGGCCGAGACGATGACGATCACGTCATAGCCCTTGGACACCTCGACGGCGATACGCTTGGCGGCGCGGCGGATGCGGTCAAGATTGGCGACCGAGGTGCCGCCGAATTTCATCACGAGAACAGGCATGAATGGCCCCAGCGTTGCGTTCGGCGCGGTTTAGAGCGGAACGGGGGCAAGAGCAAGGGCGCGCGTGCCGCAGGCCGGATCCGTTACGGTCAATGGATAGCCCGGGCGAAAATTGCCACGAGAGGACCGGCTCAAAAGGCGTGGTCGCGGCCATCCCAGGTGCGAAAGCAGCCCGTGGTCTCGAGGCTGAGTGCGTCGAATTCCGAAAGCAGCCCTTCGCCGGCCTCGGCCGTGCTGATCTCTGCCGCGTCGCCGCCCATCTCTGTGCGCACCCAGCCGGGATGATAGGCGCCCACGGCGATGCCCTCGGGCTTGAGGTCGGCGGCGAGATTGCGCGCGAGGTTGAGCGCGGCGGCCTTCGAGCTTCGATAGATGTAGGAGCCGCCCGGCGCGCGCGTCTGGCTTCCCATCTGGCTGGAGATGATCGCGATGCGCGGCGCACCAGAGCGGCGCAGATGCGGCAGGAAGGCCTGCACGGTCAGGAAGACGCCGGTCACGTTCACGGCGAAGCTTTCGGCCCACATCTGAGCGGGGTAGCCATCGTCGAGGTCCTGGCCCTTGTCCGCATAGACGCCCGCGTTGCAGACGAGCAGATCGACGGTCTCGTCCTTCATCACCGCTGCAAGAGCGTGGAGGCTGGCCGGGTCGGTCACGTC
>JAWLEL010000305.1:0-3699 GCA_041686165.1 Lentibacter sp. | reverse complement strand
AGCGCCGAGGCCCTGCAAGAGATCGGCTTCGAAGGCTACGCCGTCGGCGGGCTCGCCGTGGGCGAGGGGCAGGAGGCCATGTTCGGTGTGCTCGACTTCGCGCCCGGCCAGCTTCCGCAAGACAAGCCACGCTACCTCATGGGCGTCGGCAAGCCCGATGACATCGTCGGCGCGGTCGCTCGCGGCATCGACATGATGGATTGCGTCCTGCCCTCGCGCTCGGGGCGCACGGGCCAGGTCTTCACCCGCCGGGGTGTGCTCAACATCAAGAACGCCCGCCACCAGGACGACCCGCGCCCGCTCGACGAGGATTGCACCTGTCCGGCCTGCACGAGCTACTCGCGTGCCTACCTGCACCATGTCTTCCGCAGCCAGGAAATCATCTCCTCCATGCTGCTCACATGGCACAACCTGCACTACTACCAGGAGCTCATGCAGCAAATGCGCGAGGCCATCGCCGAAGACCGCTTCGCCGCCTTCGAACGCAGCTTCCACGCCGCGCGCGCGCAAGGCGACATCGACCCGCTGTGACCTCGGGGCAGAAGAATTTTCGAAAATTCTTCCCAAATTTCTTCGAAGAAATTTGCGCGGGTCATTAACCTTTCGGATCGCGCCTTCAGAAAGCGTTAACCACGTTCGGTGCGTTAACCCGTCAGATCCGCTGCACCGGGTGCACGGGGGGGTGCACGGGCGGTGCACGCCCGGTGCACATGCCGCTACCCCCGTTCGAGAGCAGTTAAGGCTTGATTCGCCACCCGATAGGCGCAAAGCTGAACCCATGAACATGGTTTTCCAGGGCAACGGTCAGGTCGCCTTTCACCGCACCGAACTCAACGTCATCCTGGGCCTCTACGGCCGCATGGTCGCCGCTGGAGAATGGCGCGATTACGGCATTTCCTGCCTGAAGGATTGTGCCGTGTTTTCCGTCTTTCGCCGGACAGCAGAGCACCCGCTCTATCGCATTGAAAAACACCCCAAATTGCGACTCAAACAAGGGCAATACTGCGTCATCGGCATGGATGGGCGCATCCTCAAACGCGGCCATGACCTGCGCTCGGTGCTGCGCGTCCTGGAGCGCAAACTCATCCGCAGTGTGGAGAGCTAAGGCCCCGTTTTCCTTGAAAGAAAACGGTCCGAATTTTTGAAAAAATTCGGCTCCGCAAATCAGAAATCGAGATTTTCCACGCTCAGCGCATTCTGCTGAATGAACTCGCGCCGCGGCTCGACGACATCGCCCATCAGCTTGGTGAACAGGTCATCGGCTTCCGCCATGTCATCCACCTTCACCTGCAAGAGCGTCCGCGCGTCCGGGTCCAGCGTCGTCTCCCAGAGCTGATCGGGGTTCATCTCTCCAAGGCCCTTGTAGCGCTGCAATGTAAGCCCGCGCTCACCCTCTTCAAGAATGGCCTCGAGAAGGTCCAGTGGTCCGTAGATGAGCTGTGTGCGCTCCTTGCGATGCAGCGTCGCCGCGGTGCCATAAATCTCCTGCAAACTCTCTGTGAAACCGCCTGTCTTGCGCGCCTCGCCCGACCGCAGCATCGTCCCGTCAAGCGTCCGCACTTCCTCGACGCCGCGGAGTATCCGAGCCAGCCGGATGCCATGATCCTGCGTGATGCGCCCCTGCCAGCCACGCTCGTATTCGAGCGCGATCAGGTCGAGCCGCTCGGCAACCTTGTCGGCCACCCCTTGCAGATTTGCATCGATAGCGCCCGGCACGAAGGCACCTGCAATTGCCGCCTGCTCGAGGATGTGACGCGGGTAATGCGTTGGAAACGCTTCCAGAACGCGCTTGAGCTGCCGAGCCTCATCGATCACGCGCACAAGGTCTTGTCCGGCGATCTCGGTGCCATCTCCGAGCTTGAGAAGCGCTCCGCTCACGCCCTGCTGGATCAGGTAATTCTGCATCTCGGCCTCATCCTTGAGGTAAACCTCGGACTTGCCTCGCATCACCTTGTAGAGCGGCGGCTGTGCAATGTAGAGATACCCGCCCTCGATCAACTCCGGCATCTGCCGGTAGAAGAAGGTCAGAAGCAGCGTGCGGATATGCGCGCCATCCACGTCGGCATCGGTCATGATAACGATCTTGTGGTAGCGCAGCTTAGAGATATCAAACTCGTCCCGACCAATTCCGGTGCCCAGCGCCATGACCATGTTGCCGATCTCCTGGCTCGACAGCATCCGGTCAAAACGCGCGCGTTCGACGTTCAGGATCTTGCCTTTCAGCGGCAGGATCGCCTGCGTGCTCCGGTCCCTGCCTGTCTGGGCCGACCCGCCGGCACTGTCCCCCTCAACCAGGAAAATTTCCGTGTTCGCCGGATTCTTGTCTGAACAATCCTTCAGCTTGCTGCTGAGAAAGTTCATGTCCATCGGGTTCTTGCGCCGCGTCAACTCCCGCGCCTTGCGCGCCGCTTCCCGGGCCAGGGCCGCCTCGATGATCTTGCCGACGATGGTCTTGGCCTCGTTCGGGTTCTCCTCGAACCACTCGGCCAGCTTTTCGCTCACCAGGCTCTCGACAACGGGCCTGACCTCGGAACTGACGAGCTTGTCCTTCGTCTGGCTCGAGAATTTCGGGTCCGGTACTTTCACGGAAAGCACACAGGAAAGCCCTTCGCGCGCATCATCGCCCGTAAAGTTAATCTTTTCTTTCTTCGCAATGCCCGATGATTGGGCATAGCTGTTGATCGTTCGGGTGAGTGCCGCCCTGAACCCCGCCATATGCGTTCCGCCGTCTCGCTGCGGGATGTTGTTCGTGAAAGGAAGAACCGTCTCGTGGTAACTGTCATTCCACCACATCGCCACTTCGACGATGATGTCATCCCTTTCGCCGATCACGTAGATTGGCTCCGGGATCATCGCGTTCTTGGAGCGATCCAAATACTTGACGAATTCCTTGACGCCGCCTTCGTAGAACAATTCCGACCGAAGCGGCTCGGCCGGACGCTCGTCAACGAGGATGATCCGCACCCCGCTGTTAAGAAATGCCAGCTCGCGCAGGCGCTTTTCCAGCGTCTCGAAACTGTATTCGAGATTCGAGAACGTATCGGTCGACGCCATGAAGCGCACTTCCGTGCCCTTCTCGCCATTCGCATCACCTACGACGCGCAAGTGCTCGCTGGTCTCTCCATGTTCGAACTTGGCGTAATGTTCCTTGCCGTTCCGCCAACTGCGCAGCTCAAGCCAGACAGAAAGCGCATTGACCACGGAAACGCCAACACCGTGCAGGCCACCTGAAACCTTGTAGGAGTTATTGTCGAATTTCCCGCCTGCGTGAAGCTGGGTCATGATGACTTCCGCCGCCGAGACGCCCTCTTCCTCGTGGATATCCACGGGAATTCCGCGGCCGTTGTCACGAACGGAAACGCTGCTGTCGGCGTGAATCGTGACGGTCACCGCGTCGGCATGACCGGCCAGAGCCTCGTCGATCCCGTTGTCGACGACCTCGTAAACCATATGATGCAGACCCGAGCCGTCATCAGTGTCGCCGATATACATGCCGGGCCGCTTGCGAACGGCCTCCAACCCCTTGAGAACCTTGATGGATTCGGCACCATAACTCTCGTCGATCTGCTCGTTTTCCGACATTCTCTCGCGTCCTTTGCGGTTTCCCCGATTTATACGATTTATGGGGGGGATTGTCACGCACTGACGCTATATTTTGTGCGGTGTCGCGCTGCCGTCGGACCCCCTCTTTTGCGGCAT
>JAWLEL010000304.1:0-3718 GCA_041686165.1 Lentibacter sp. | reverse complement strand
CATCGGCGGCATGCTCGAAGTCATCTACGGCTGGCAGGCCAGCTTCTGGATGCTGCTGGGCGCAGGTGTCTTCATGCTCGCGGTCACGTGGTTCGACCTCTCCGAGACCGCCCCGCCCAGCGACCGGACGCTGACCCAGCAATTCGCCGAATACCCCGAGCTTCTGCGCTCGCCGCGCTTCTGGGGCTACTGCCTCGCCTCGGCCTTCTCGTCGGGGGCCTTCTTCGCCTATCTCGGCGGCGCGACATTCGTGGGCACGGAAGTCTTCTCACTCACGCCAGACACGCTCGGGCTCTATTTCGCCGCGCCGGGCGTGGGCTATTTCATCGGCAATTTCATTACCGGCCGCTACGCCGCGCGGCTGGGGATCAACTTCATGATCTTCTGGGGCAATGTCATCTGCGTCATCGCCCTCGCCCCCTCCTTCTTCCTCAGCCTCGCGGGGGCAAGTTCGGCGGCGGTGTTCTTCGGCTGCATGGTGTTCGTGGGCATCGGCAACGGCATGGTCATCCCCAACGCTCAAGCCGGGATGCTCTCGGTGCGCCCGCATCTCGCCGGGACAGCCTCGGGCCTCGGCAGCGCGATCATGATCGGCGGCGGCGCGGCCCTTTCGGCCCTGGCAGGAGCCTTGCTCACGCCCGGCTCCACGGAAATGCCGCTCGTGTCGATCATGGCCGTGAGCTGCGGCATCGCGATGACGATCATGGTCTTCGTCGCCCGCCGCGAGCGCAGGCTGCAGGGCGCGGACTGACGGGCGAGAAGAAGCGCTTTCCTTGCCGTGGGCCCGACTCTTGTCGCGCGTCACTTTATACTCGCGCAGTGAGCGGCAGCTCGGAGTCCTTCTCGGTCATTCTGAAGCCCCGGCCGGAATAGCACCGAAGGTGCCCGGCCATCCATTGCCCGGCAGGCGAATTGGCAAAGCCAATTCTGCCGAGAGGGGCCAGACCGCCCGCACGGGCTGGCGATTTGGTGAGGCTAGGCGCGCCGAATGAGCGGAGTGCGGATCTGGCAGAAATAAAGCGACTCGAAGACTCGCCGGGTCGCCACCCCGCGGTCTGGCAATGGCCTTGCCGAACGCCCGCTTCGTCCCGCCAAGCCGAAATTCCAACCTTCCACGGATCACCCCACACCATCACTTGCCAAACCGCCTTTGCAAACTTAACGTTCTACTGAAGCTAACTTGCAAACCAGGCGGCCCCATGCCCACCCAGAAACTCTACGCCGGCGCCAAGCTGCGCGAGACGCGCACGCGCCTCGGCCTCACGCAGAAAGACTTCGCAGGCAAGCTCGGCGTCTCCCTGCCCTACCTCAACCAGATGGAAAACAACAAGCGCCCCGTCTCGACAACGGTGGTGCTCAACCTCGCGCAGGAATTCGGCTTCGACGTAACCGAGCTGACCTCGGCCGATAGCGAGCGCCTTGTCTCCGACATGCGCGAGGCCATGGCCGACCCGATCTTCGCCGATGATCCGCCCCCGCTGGCCGATCTTCGCCTGACCGCCTCCAACGCGCCGGGACTCGCCCGCGCCTTCCTCGCCCTGCACCGCACCTACCGGCAAACCCACGAGCGCCTCGCCTCTCTCGACGAAGCCCTCGGGCGAGAGGGCGCCCGCCTGCAGGCCAGCCCCTGGGACGAGGTGCGCGATTTCTTCCACTACTGCGACAATTACATCGACGCCGTCGACCGCGCCGCCGAACGCTTCGCCGCCCAAAGCGAGGATATCCGCGCCACGGCGATCCGCACCCTGCGCGACGACGGCATCACCCTCATCGAGCACGACCAGCCCCGGCTGCGCCATTTCGACCCGGCGACACGCACGCTCAGCCTGTCCTCGCGCGCGGGCCTTGGCACGCGCAATTTCCAGATGCTGCTCCAGATCGCCCTGCTCAAGCAAGGCCAGCTCATCGAGGCGACGCTGGATCTGGCCCGCTTCCAGAGCTCCGAGGCCCGGGACATCGCCAAGATCGGTCTGGCCAACTACTTCGCGGGCGCGGCGCTCATGCCCTACGCGGCCTTCCATGCGGCCGCCCGCGAAACCCGGCACGATCTGGAGATGCTGGCGCGCCGCTTCGATGCCTCCATCGAACAGGTCGCGCATCGCCTCTCCACGCTCCAGCGCCCCGGCGCGAAGGGCGTGCCCTTCTTCTTTGTCCGTGTCGATCAGGCCGGCACGATCACCAAGCGCCACTCGGCCACGCGGCTCCAGTTCGCCCGTTTCGGCGGCGCCTGCCCGCTCTGGAACGTGCACCGCGCCTTCGAGACTCCGGGCCAGTTCCTGCGCCAGCTGGCCGAAACACCCGACGGGGTGCGCTATATCTCCATTGCGCGGGACGTCTCCAAGACCGGCGGGCACTACGGCGCGCCGATCCGCCGCTTCGCCATCGCCCTCGGCTGCGAAGTCGCCCATGCCGACTCGATCGTCTATGCCGACGGGCTGGACCTGTCGGAACGCCAGAGCTTCGAGCCGATCGGCATCTCCTGCCGCATCTGCGAGCGCACGGGCTGTCACCAGCGCGCCGTGCCCCCGCTCGAGCGCCGCCTCGTGATCGACCCCGACAATCGCGGTGTCCTGCCCTACGAGGTGGATTGATGCTCCGCCTCCTCGCCGTTCTGTCACTTCTGGGGATGGGCGGGGCGTTCGGCATCGGGCTGCTCGAGCAAAAGATGCTCTACCCCTTCGACAGCCGCGCCATCAGCCCCGCGCAGGCAGGTGTTCCGCGCCTGTCGGAGACCCGCTTCGAAACCGGCGGCGAGCGGCTCGTGGTCTGGCGCGCCGCGCCGCGCCCCGGCAAGCCGGTGATCCTCTACTTTCACGGCAATGCGGGCAATCTCGCCCTGCGCGCGCGCCGCTTCAACGCCCTGCTCGACAGCGGTTACGGCCTCGTCGCCATGGCCTATCGCGGCTCTTCGGGCAGCACCGGCACCCCCTCGCAAAAGGCCATAACCTCCGATGTCCGCGCGCTCTACCGTGATCTCGGAAAAGTGCTCGATACGGATGCGCCCCGCGTGCTCTACGGCGAAAGCCTCGGCAGCGCCGTCGTGACAGTCGGGATCATGTCCTCCGCGGTGCGCGACGCCGAGAAAGGCACGGAGCCTGCCGCAGTGGTGCTCGAAGCGCCTTTCACGTCGGTCGCGGAGGTCGCCGAGGCGCTCGACCCGCGTCTTGCGCGCCTTTCGCCTCTCCTCACCTCCCGCTGGGAAAGCCTCGGGCAGGCGCATATGCTGGACGTGCCACTCCTCGTCATTCATGGCGAGCAGGACGATCTGATACCTCTTGAGCAGGGCCGCCGCATGTTCGATGCCGCCACCGCGCAGGACAAGAGGTTCCTCGCCGTCGAGGGCGCGGGGCATACGGACCTCTGGCGCGCGGATGTGCTTGAAACCCTTTGGGACTTCATCGAAACACGAACCTGACGCGCCCGTTTTCTTTCAAAGAAAACGGACAAGAATTTTCGAAAAATTCTTGCGCGCAGACAAAAAGGGCGGCCCGAAAGCCGCCCCTTTCCCTTGTCCCTGCGGACCCTTCAGGCCGAAAGCATCCGGTAGATCTCGTCCTTGAGCGCCGCGCGTTTCTTGCGCAGCTCCTCCTCGGCGAACTGGCCCACGGGCTCCACGTTGGTCTCCGCGCGATGCACCGCGCGGTTGAGCTCGTGGTATTCCTCGGCCAGCTTGGCGAAATGCGCGTTCTCGGTTTTGAGCGCGCTCATCTTGTCGGCG
>JAWLEL010000303.1:0-3724 GCA_041686165.1 Lentibacter sp. | reverse complement strand
TCAAACTCCTCGCCGCCATCCGTGATCGCGCGGGTGAGCAGGTCGAGACGGCCCGTGGAGCTCTTGGCATTGGCGACGGCCTGGATATGATCAGGCAGGGCAAGGCTTTCCTGAAGCTCGACAACATAGACACATCCCTTCTCGAGCACCGCCCCGGGCGTAAGGTCGATCTGGTGCATTTCGAATTCTTCGAGGCGCGAGGCAACGCTACGCCCGGCTCCGGCAAGAAAGGAAGCGCGCACGCGCCACGCGCGAGCGCCGAGACGCAGGTCGAGGCTGGCTGGTTGCACCTGGCCGTCGGCATGGGCCGTTCGGGCCACGATCGCCTTCTCGTCTATCAACGCCTTGATCTGCTGACTGGCCAATACGCCTGACATCGCGTTACCTCATCCAAATGGCTTTCAAGGGTTCTATCGAATCTTCGAGAAGCTTTGGAGCGGAAAAACGCCATGTGGCGCAAAGAATGGCGCTGAAGGCGCCGCGGGATGTGATGCTGGAAATCGTCGGATGTGAAATGGTCGGGCTAGCAGGACTCGAACCTGCGACCTTCCGTCCCCCAGACGGACGCGCTACCAGGCTGCGCTATAGCCCGACGATGGATGCTACATAGACTTTTTGACGGTGAGGGCAAGGGAAAACAAGGCAATACCAGTAGCCGGAGCCGCTTATTTTTGCGACAGGTTTCGCAGCTCGTCGCGCGCCCGTTCAAGCGCGTGGCGTGCGTCTTCATCCAGTGGTGATCTCAGGGCGGCCAGACGGCTGAGCAAGCCGGCGTCAACGTCCGGATCGGCGTCGGCCGGGTCTCGTGGAACATCGACACTAAGCGAGAGCCGTCTGGATTTGGACTCTGCGCCATCGCCACCCTCGGTGCTTTCGCCGGGTTTGCGCAGAAAGGAGGGCAGGGCGGCGGTGTCGATATACGAGCTGGCCGGCTCACCCTCTTGCGTGGCGTCCACATCGCCTGGCTCGGGTGTATCCTCGACATCGGCCTCCCGGGGGGCATCGCGAGGCGTATCGCTGTCGGGAGCAGGCGCGTCAGCAGGCTCATCACCTGATCGGTTTTCAGCGGCGTCGTCACCTGCCATCTCCGCAGCGTCACGCTCCACCTCGTCCGGATCGACGCTCGGCGGAGCGGCCTCCGGCTCTTCGGAGGGCTCCGTATCGGGTGAAGGAGGCGAGCTGTCCGGGCTCTCCAGCGTCTTTGAGGCGTCTTGCGCCTCGGCCTCGATGGCAGTTTCCGATTCGGGGTCCTGCTCGAGTGGCTGCGAGAGCGCGGCGACATGTTTGACACCATATTCGCGCAGCATCTTCTGAGCGCCCTTGATCGTCATACCGTCATCATGCAGGAGCTTCTTGATCCCACCGAGCAGCATCATGTCATTCGGTCGATAATACCGGCGTCCACCGGCGCGCTTGACCGGTTTGACCTGAGTGAACTTGCTTTCCCAGAATCGCAATACATGTGTCGGCAAGCCCAGCCAGTCAGCGACTTCACTGATCGTTCTGAAGGCTTCAGCCGATTTTGCCATGCTGAGTGCCCGCGCCTATGACTTGTTGCCCGCCGCGACCCTGTCTTTCATCAGATGAGAGGGGCGGAAGGTCAGAACGCGGCGCGGGTCAATGGGAACCTCCTGGCCGGTTTTGGGATTACGCCCCATGCGCGCGGTTTTCTGACGAACTGAAAACGTACCGAAGGATGAGATCTTGACTTGCTCATCCGCGACGAGCGCATCGGAAATATGCTCCAGAACACTCTCCACAAGCTGTGCGCTGTCGTTGCGCGACAGGCCAACCTCTCGAAAGACTGCTTCGCTCAGGTCCATCCTCGTAAGAGTTTTCTCACTCATTCTATCCCCCAGGGTTTTCAGCAGCATAGGCAGCAGAGAGATTCCGAGTCAATATCAATGGCTTGGGAGGCGGCATTTGAGCGGCGTCTCCGCCAGACAAGCGCCTGTTACCAGCGCAGCGCCACAGCGCCCCAGGCCAACCCCCCGCCGATGGCCTCGGTCAGGCAAAGATCGCCTTGCTTGATACGTCCATCGCACGCCCCGACGGAGAGGGCCAGCGGGATCGAGGCCGCAGAGGTATTGCCATGATCCTGAACCGTGAGAATCACCCGGTCCATCGGAATGCCGAGCTTCTTCGCGGTGCCTTGAATGATGCGGATATTGGCCTGGTGCGGCACGATCCAGTCGACATCGTCATGGCCGAGGCCTGCCTTTGCGAGGGCTGAATCTGCCGTGGCAGCAAGCTTTTCGACGGCCTGACGGAAAAGCGCGTTCCCCTGCATACGCAGCTTGCCCGAGTGGCCTGTGCTGGACACTCCACCATCGACGAAGAGCATTTCCTTGTAGCGGCCGTCAGAGTTCAGGTCGGAGGAGAGCAGGCCCCTGTCGTTGCCATCTCCGGCGCCTTCCTGCGCTTCGAGAACGAGCGCACCCGCCCCGTCACCGAAGAGAACGCAGGTCGATCGGTCGGTCCAGTCCATGATGCGGCTGAAGGTCTCTGCACCGATCACCAGAACGCGGTCGGCCTGGCCCGACAGAATGAGGCCATTGGCAGTGGTGAGCGCATAGACGAATCCGGCACAGACAGCCTGAACATCGAATGCGAAGCCCCGCGTTGCGCCGATCTTGTGCTGGATCATGGTTGCTACGGACGGAAAGGTCAGGTCGGGCGTGGAGGTGGCGACGATGATGGCGTCGATATCATCGGCCTCGAGGCCGGCCCGCGAAAGGGCGGCCTTCGCGGCTTCGCTGCCCAGGTCCGACGTGTGTTGGTCCTTGGCCGCAAAGTGACGGCGTTCGATTCCGGAACGGGAGCGAATCCACTCATCGCTCGTATCGAGTGTTTTTTCGAATTCCGCATTCGGGACGATGCGTTCGGGCAGGTAATGTCCATACCCGACCACCACGGCGCGCTTTGTCATGTCCTGTTTCCTCGCTCTGGCGCATCGTCGTCGGGATTGCGTTCGGATGCAAGCATCGTCGCGCTTGATATTCTCGCGGCGAGCCGTTCGTTGAAGCCCGACTGGGCAAGCTGGAAGGCGAGCTTGAGCGCCGCGGAGACACCCGTGGCATCGGCCGATCCGTGTGATTTGACGACGGTCCCGTTCAGGCCGAGAAACACGCCGCCATTGGCCATGCGAGGATCGATCCGCTTCCTGAGGCGTCGCAGCGACGGATAGGCCAGCAGCGCCGCGATTCGCGACAGCGGCGTATATTTGAAAGCTTCGCGCAGCTGGTCGCTGATGAACCCGGCAATGCCTTCGCCGGTCTTCAATGCAACATTGCCTGTGAACCCGTCGGTGACGATCACGTCACAGGCATCTCCAGGCAAATCCTTGCCCTCGACGAAGCCGACATACTCGAAATCCGCGGCATCGGCATTCTCGGCGATCAGGTCGTTGGCGGCCTGTATCTCGGCGCGGCCCTTGTGCTCCTCGGTTCCGACATTCAGCAGGCCGACTCGGGGGTGCGCAAGGTCGAGCCCGTTGCGCGCGTAGGAAGCCCCCATCAGCGCATATTGCATGAGGTCCCGTTCGTCGGCGCGGATGTCGGCGCCGCCATCGAGCATGAGATTGTAGCCCTGCGGATTTCGGGACGGCCAGAGAACACCGATGGCGGGCCGATAGACGCCCGGGAGCTTGCGCAGCCGGATGATGGACAGCGCCATGAGCGCGCCGGTATTGCCGCAAGAGACACAGACGGTGGCGTCGCCGTTG
>JAWLEL010000302.1:0-3728 GCA_041686165.1 Lentibacter sp. | reverse complement strand
AACTGTGTATCGACTGCCAGCAGGACCGCGACGGGGCACAATCTCGCCGCGGCGGGATCAACCGCCGCGGCTCGAAGGACAGCCAGTTGAAGTAGAAGTCTTCAGGCCAGTTCGACGCCCTTGGTCGTTTGGCCATCATACCATTTCAACTCGACCTCGAGACTATGCTGTGTTCCCTTGCGGCGCTTGTCCTCGTCCTCGACCTTGAGCTCCAGAACGACTTCGCCGGGCAGGTCCAGAACGATTTCGCTCTCCCCCTGCCGCAGTGTGACGCAGCCCGCCTCGATGCGGTCGGCCAGATCACGCAAAAACATGCTGACCTCGCCACGGGATTTCTGCTCCTTGCTGTTGAACAGTACGGTCTCGTGACCCATCCTAGTCTCCATTCTCCGACTTTGCCGCGCGTCTCTGTTCAAATGGGATCAGCTTGCGGGAGATGGAAGCTACTGCGACTCTTTTGCGCATGCGGTCTCAAGCGGTCCGTGGGCCGATTGATCTCGTGATCCTGCAATCGAAGCGACACACCTGCCGCGGAATAACCCGCCCGAGACGGTGCCAAAGGCGACGGCGAGACATCCTGCGCGCCCTAGGCGCACATTCGACTCACCCCTCCATCGCCTCCAGCTCGTCGATCATACCTGAAATCATGCTCAGCCCCTTGTCCCAGAAGGCCGGGTCCGAGGCATCGAGGCCGAAGGGTGCCAGCAACTCCTTGTGATGCATGGCCCCACCTGCCTTGAGCATCTCGAAATACTTGTCCTGAAACCCCTCGGGGCTTTCTTCGTAGACCGCGTAGAGCGCATTCACGAGGCCGTCTCCGAAGGCATAGGCATAGACGTAGAATGGAGAGTGGACGAAATGCGGGATGTAGGCCCAGAAGTGCTCGTAGCCCTCCATGAACTCGAAGGCCGGGCCAAGGCTCTCGCCCTGCACGGACATCCAGAGCGCGCCGATATCCTCGGGCGTCAGCTCTCCTTCGCGCCGCGCGGCATGCAACTTGCACTCGAAATCATAAAACGCGATCTGCCGCACAACGGTGTTGATCATGTCCTCGACCTTGCCCGCGAGCATCACCTTGCGCGCTTCGGCATCCGGCGCCTCGGCCAGCATCTTGCGGAAGGTCAGCATCTCACCAAAGACGCTCGCCGTCTCCGCCAATGTGAGCGGCGTCGAAGAGAGCATCTCGCCCTGATCTGCGGCCAGAACCTGGTGAACCCCGTGACCCAGCTCATGGGCGAGAGTCATCACGTCGCGCGGCTTGCCGAGGTAGTTCAGCATCACGTAAGGGTGCACGGTCGTCACCGTCGGATGCGCGAAGGCTCCCGGCGCCTTGCCCGGTTTCACGCCCGCGTCGATCCAGCCTTTGTCGAAAAAAGGCTCAGCCAGTTCCGCCATGCGCGGATCGAAGCCCGCATAGGCACTCATCACCGTCTCGCGTGCTTCGTCCCAGCCGATCACTCGCGTCTCTTCCATCGGCAGCGGCGCGTTCCGGTCCCAGACCTGGAGCGTGTCGAGCCCGAGCCACTTGCGCTTGAGCTCATAGTAGCGATGCGAGAGCTTCGGGTAGGCCGCGACCACCGCGTCGCGCAGGGCTTCGACGACCTCCGGCTCCACATCATTGCTCAGGTGCCGCCCGGTCTGTGCGCTCGGCATGCCGCGCCAGCGGTCGAGAATCTCCTTCTCCTTGGTTTGCGTGTTGTGCACGCGGGCGAAGGTTCTGATATTGCTGGCAAAGACGCGGGCCAGCTCCCGCGCCGCCGCCTCGCGTTTGGCGCGGTCCTGCTCTGTCAGAAGATTGAGCGCGCCTTCGATCGTGAGCGTCTCGCCATCCACTTCGAACTCCAACCCCGCGATGGTCTCGTCAAAGAGACGCTCCCAGGCGTCGCCGACGACACCTAGATCGTGCAGGAATTTTTCGAGCTCGTCGGAAAGCTGGTAGGGCTTCATTGCGCGGATGCGATCAAAGACAGGCTTGTAGCGCTTGAGCGCGTCGCTCTGCGCGAAGCGTTTGTCCAGATGATCGTCATCGAGGCGGTTGAGTTCGAGCGTAAAGAAAACCAGCGGTGTTGTGAAATTGGTTATCTTTTCCTGCAGGTCCGAGAGGAACTTTGCCCGGCCTGAGTCGGTCGTCAACTGGTAATAGCGCAGCCCGGCAAAGGACATGATGCGGCCGGCGATGGTGTTGATCTTCTCGTTGCGGTGCACGCATGCGAGCAACGCATCTGCATCCAGCTCGGCCAGATTGCCTTCATAGTCAGCGGCGAACTCGGCACATTCCGTTTCGAGCCAGTCGAGATCGCGCGCAAGTTCAGGTGCGTCCTCCCCGGTATAAAGATCACTCAAATCCCATTCGGGAAGCTTGCCGAGGCCTTCATCACCCCCGCCACTACCTGCGTTCGCGTCACGGACTGGAAAGGGAAGTTGAAACATGAAAACGCCTCTTTGCTTGGGGTGCCTCCGACATAGAGCCGCCGGGAAGCGATCTCAACCCACCCGCTGACGCCTATTCAAAGAAAAACCGGACCATCTCGTCGAGGATCGCTGCGCGCATCTCGGAGCTTTCCATGAGCACTTCATGCTCGGCACCCTCTTGCATCACCAGCCTTCCGTTCTCCCACCGTCGCATCCGCGACTCTATCCGCGACACATCGACGATACGTTCACGCGTTCCCAGAAAGCAGATGGCCTGATGTGGCGGCGAAGCCATGACATGAAGCTTGCGCGTCTCGCGCAGAGCTTCGGCCAGCCAATGCAGCGACGGCCCGCCCAGGGTGAGCTCTGGATGCGCCTTGGCCTGTCGCACCATGTAATCCCACATGTCCCGGTCCGTCGTCAGCATGTTGTCGTCGAAGGGGTCGGCCAGGACGTAAGTCTCGCGTTTCGTGCCGGGCGCGAGACGCCCGCCGATCCCGAGCTTGCTCGTGGCATTCGAAAGCGCCCAGGCCGTGGGGCGCATGGCCGGGGCGAGATAGATACCCCACATCGGCGCGGTAAAGGCCGCCGCCTTTACCTCAAGCCCTTCGTGCAAAGCTCTCAGGCCGATACATCCGCCCATCGAATGGCCAAGAAGATAGTAGGGCTCGGGCGCTCCCAGAGTCTTCGCCGCCTCGACCATCGCGCGCACGTCGCGCTGATAGTCGGAGAAGCGACGCACATGGCCGAGCATCTCGTCCTCGTGCAGGCGGTCGGCCAAGCCCTGTCCACGCCAGTCGATGCAAAGCGTCGCCAGGCCGCGCTCGGCCAGCCCCTTTGCCGTGCGCCCATATTTCTCGGCATATTCCGTACGCCCCGGAAAGAGCAGCAAGGTGCCTTCCAGCGCCTCACCCCCCCAATAGACAACGCGGATACGGGTCCCGTCACTGGCATTGAGCCAGCAAGCCCTGCCGCCGGGTGGCGCGTCCGCAACCTTCTCGAAATACGGAGCCTCTTCCAAGATTCAGCCCAGAACCGTTCCGAGCTGCATGGCCAGGCCCATGTCACCGTCGACTGAGAGGTTGCCGCCCATGAAGGCCGCGGTCGGGTTGAGATCACCCGAGAGGATCTGCTCGAATGTCTCGCGGTTCGCCGTCAGAGTCACATCTGCAGCGTCGTCACCTGCGCGCGCGCCCTCACCGTCGATCATCACGGCGCCCTCGCCTTCGATCACGAACTTGGCCGTGCCCGCATCAAAGCCGCCTTCCATCTTTTCATTGAGCGCCTTGACCGCGCCATCGACTACATCACTCATG
>JAWLEL010000301.1:0-3735 GCA_041686165.1 Lentibacter sp. | reverse complement strand
CACCCCGATGAGGCGCGGGAACCGCGCCAGCCCGCGCGTGGACAGGAGCGACAGCACGATGGCCAGAAGCCCGCCCACCAGCGTCGAGGCCGCGGCGATGTTGATCGTCTCGATCAGCGAGGGAAAGAACTTGGCCATGAGCGCGGGCAGCAGCGTGATCTTCTCGCCCGCCTCTTTCAGAACCTCGCCGGGAAAATTGAAAATGTTGAGGATCCCGTCCCAGAACCCGCCCGCGTTGCGGCTGTCGGCCAGCATGAAGCCCGAGACCATCAGCGCGATGAAGATCACCAGCATGATGCCGCCATACATGCGCTTGGTGCGCGTCATGGCCATGTAGGCATCCTGGATTTGCGTGGTGCGCTCCGGGCCGAGCGACTGGCCAGTGGTGATATCCGCCATTGCGGCTGCTCCTTGAGCGGGGGTCTTGAAAGAAAAGGGCCGGCCCCTTTCGGTCGGGGGCCGGCCGGATGCGCTGGCGCGCGCTTACATCTTGGACTTGCGCGCTTCGATGATCGACGTGTAGGCGTCGTGGTCGATCGGCTGGAAGCCGAGGGCTTCACCGGCCATGAAGTTGTAGGCGCAATCTGCATCCATGTAGGGCAGCGATGCCGTCAGCGTGGAGATGTCGACCTTGACCCGCTCGGGCAGCTCCTTGCGCAGAACGATGGGGCCCTCGGGGATCGGCTTGGACTTCCAGATCTCGACCATTTCGTTCATGTCCACGAGGCCCGCATCGGCGGCCTTGCGCAGCGCGCCCGAGTTGTAGCCATCTTCCCAGGCACCCATGCCGTCGGCCCAGGTCACGCCGGCGTTGATGTCGCCGTTGGCGACAGCGACGATGGTCTGCTCGTGACCGCCGGTGAACTTCACTTCGCCGAAGTAGTCGCCCGACTCCATCGACCCGCCGGTTTCCTCGGGGATCTCGATCGAGGGGATGAGGTAACCCGATGTGGAGTTCGGATCGCCGAAGCCGAAGGACTTGTCCTGCATGTCCTCAAGCGAGGCGATGCCGCTGTCCTTGCGGGCAAATCCGACCGAGTAGTAGCCGTAGGACTTGTCGACATTGGTCTTGACCATGATCGGCTCGACGGCGTCGGGGTCGGTCAGGTAGGTCTTGGCATAGGCCGAGGCGCCGAGCCAGGCCATGTCGATGCTGCCGCCCAGAAGGCCCTGGATCACGCCGTCATAGTCGGCCGGTGTGAACAGCTTGACCGGAACGCCAAGCAGATCCTCGGCGGCGGCGCGGTAGCATTCGTTGGATGTCATGCGGTCCTGGGCGTTTTCGCCGCCGAGGATGCCGATGCGGAATTCTTCGATCTTGTCCTGCGCCAGCACGGGGCTGACGAGGGCGGTGGTCGCTACGATAGCAGCAAAGAGTTTGGTCATTTGGTCTCTCCGGTTGGTTTGTGGCCCGCCTGTCGGCAGACCGGGGTGGTAAGGGTGTCAGACAATGGCTTCGGCCTCGCGGATTGCCTGGGCCGCGGCCTTGTCCAGCGTTTCGATGGAGGTCGACGTGCTTTCCTCGGAAAAGCTCGCATCGGCCCCGTAGATGTCGCGCGCCGCGCCGGTGGTCAGCTGGCCGGGCGTGCCGTCGAAGACGACGCGCCCGTCGCGCATCCCGATCACGCGGTCACAATAGCGACGCGCCGTGTCGAGCGTGTGCAGGTTGGCGATGACGGTGCGACCGTCTTCCTCGTGAATGGTGCGCAGCGCGTCCATGACGATCTGGGCGTTCATCGGGTCGAGCGAGGCGATCGGCTCGTCGGCAAGAATGATCTGGGGGTCTTGCATCAGCGCCCGCGCAATCGCCACGCGCTGCTGCTGCCCGCCCGAGAGCGCCTCGGCGCGTTGCGGCGCCTGCTCGGCGATCCCCAGCCGATCGAGGATCTCGATGGCCTTGTGAATGTCGGACTGCGGGTAGAGGTTGAACATCGTCGCCAGCGTCGAGCGGCGGTTGAGCGTGCCGTGCAGCACGTTCGAGACCACGTCCATACGCGGGACGAGGTTGAACTGCTGGAAGATCATCGCGCATTCGGACTGCCAGCTCCGCTTGGCGGCGCCCTTGCGCCCGGTCACGTCCTTGCCATCATAGGTGATGGTGCCTTCTGTCGCGTCAGAAAGCCGGTTGAGCATGCGCAGGAGCGTCGACTTGCCCGCGCCGGAGCGCCCGATGATGCCGATCATGATCGGTCGTTCGACCTTGAAGCTCACGGATGCAACGGCCGTGTTCTTGCCGAAGGTCTTGGTGAGTTGAGTAACTTCCAGCATTTTGTCCCCCAGGTTTCGGAGCGAACCTAGGGGTGTGGCGCGACGGATTCTTAACGGTATTGAATCGCGGATGCGAAGTATTCGAAACCGAATGATGACAAAAACGCCCGGCGTGTAACGACTTCACGACATTCCGCGACATCTAAGGGCGAGCTGTCAAAAAAGTTTTACAATCCGCGCGCGCCGATGCTAGCCTTGCAGCATGAGCAAAAGAACGATCATGGCCGCTGTCTTGCTCGCCGGATTGCCCCAAATCGGCGCGGCCCAGCTTTCGGAAATGATCTGCGATGACAAGTCGAGGCTGGAAAAGCAGCTTTTCGGTGCCAGCGGAGCCGTCAAACAGGGCCGCGGGATGCGCGGGCCTGACGCTCTCCTCGAAGTCTGGATCGAGCCGGCCTCCGGCGACTGGACGCTGGTGCAGAGCTACCCCAACGGGACATCCTGTCTCGTGGCCATGGGCGAGCACTGGGAAAGCATCTCGCAGGACAAGGCGCCGTCCTGACCCGGAGCAGCTGACCCGATCCCCGAATGATCCCGCTCCGGAGAGTCAGCGCCCGTAATAGAGCGCCTGGACGTGCTCAGCCTCGGCGAAGAACAACCAGCGGCCCGCGAGAACGCCTCCGAGATGCGCGACAATGGCGATCACGGCCGTCAGGTGAGTGACCGGAACAAGCAGCATCAGCGCGGCGGGCAGCACGTAGCCCAGACCCAGCGTGATCACGCGCAGCTTGAGCGCATGCCTGCGCCCGATCTGGTAGGCCATTTCGCGCAGCAGGTAGTTCTCGTTCGTATGCGGCGCTTCGAGCTGGCGCACCTTGCCGATCGCTCCGAGCCCCGTCGCGCTCTCCATGGTCGAGCCGGCGCGGCCCTTCTCGTCGCCCTTGATCCAGGCCCAGGCCATCAGAAAGCCCAGCACGATGAGCAGGATTGCGGCGAGCCGTGGTTGCCCTGCCAAGAGCGCGCCGCCGCCCAGGGCATGCAACAGGAAGATCGGCGGCGTGGTCCAGCTGTTCCAACGCGGCACCGTCTTGAGCTGGGTATAGATCATCGCGGTGGTGAAGACCGTCCAGAGGCAGAGCAGCGCGGCGACGGCGCCGACAGCGCGCAGGCGCACGCCGAAGAAGATCACGCCGATCGCGAAGACAGCCACGACGAGAAGCGCGACAATGGCACTGATCCCCTCGCGCGACAGCCACGACGAGCGCCACTGGCTGAAGGCCTTGACCGCGTTCTTGGGGTTGGCCAGGTGCAGCACAGAGGCCAGCAGCCCGCCCACGGCCAGCGCATAGCCGATGAAGAAGAACACGAAGGCGACCTGGCCGGTGACGGGCGGCAACCCGAGGCAGAGCCAGGCCAGCAGCCCGAAGCCGAGGCCCGAGAGGGTCGAAAAGAGAATGACGGACGGTGCCGGATGCATCAGATCTTCTCCAGCGCCTTGTCGAGCCATGCGAAGAGCCCCGACGGGTC
>JAWLEL010000019.1:0-16438 GCA_041686165.1 Lentibacter sp. | reverse complement strand
GTTTCCACGGTGAAATCGGGGAATTCATCCCCAATCTGTGGGAGCCACCTGACCGTTTTGCGCATCTCGCGCGAGAGCCTGACGAATTCGTTTCCCGGCCCACGCGGCGTGAAAAACTGAAAAGACATCGTATTCACCCCTTTTTGCGGTATTGGAAAAAGGCCACCGGCTACGGTCAGCAGGATCGCGGCGAATTGTGTTTGAAATTGGTCCAATTTGTTCAAGTTTGTATTGAAAGCCGCGAGAAACGCTCTGAGGTGAGTAAATCTACTCGTTAATAAGGTTGATCTCGGAATCATCTTTATTACATTGGCTATGCACGCGCGTTTGTTTCCTGTGTCCGTGTCATGCAGACGCCATCCAATCTAGGAATAGGCTCGCACTCGAAAGCTCATGATATTTAAGGCCCTGATCCTTGAAGACGATGAAGCAACCCGCTCGATGGTCAGTCAGCAGCTGTCCATCGAAGGCTTCGAGATCGTCCTGGCGAATGCCGGCCAGGATGTCGTGAAGATGGTCCTTGACCACGAGATTCACATTTGTGCTTTGAGCGCGCAGTCGCCGACCTTCGATGGATGCGAGATCGCGCGGCAGCTCAGAAAGCACACAGGTGCCGGCGTCATCATGCTTGGCGTATCGCGCGACGAGGCGGATATCGTTATCGCTCTCGAAATGGGGGCAGACGATTATGTAACCAGGACGGTCCATCCACGCGAGTTTACTGCACGGGTCAGGACGATCCTGCGGCGAACGGTGGTTACGCCCGCCAATGACAACGGGTCGCGGCCCCTGCCGGAGAGCTTTCTGCGCCGTGTGAATGATCTCGAGATCTGTTCCGTGAAGCGAAGTGTTCGCGTGGGCGAGCGCACGGTCGAGCTGACGCCGATCGAGTTCGATGTGCTGGCGAGTTTGGCGGCACAGATGAACAGTGTCTTGTCGCGAGCGAAGATCATCGAACTGTCGCGCGGCGACAACTGGTATGTCAGTGATCGGTCGATCGACCAGGTCATCAGCCGCTTGCGTCAGAAACTGTTCGACGGAGACCCGGAGCAAACCCGCATCAAGACGGTGCATGGCCGTGGTTACATGTTGGTCGAGACGTGAGAAGAGGATAGCCCATGGAAGCCGCCTCCGGCGAATATTTGCCGCAGGACGCGATAATCCCGGCACGGCTCGGCTTATTCATGGCAATCAGGGTCAAGATCGGTTAATCTGCGCTCAATAAGGCGAAAACGCCACCAAAGAGAGCAGGCATAATGGAAACAGAAGCACTTGCCGTTGCGCAGGAGATTGATTTCTCCATGTGGGCCCTTTTCGCACGCGCAACGCTGACCGTGAAAATCGTCATGATCATGCTGATCGTCGCATCCTTCTGGTCATGGTCGATCATCATTCAGAAAATCATCAACTACCGCAAGGCGCGGGCCGAGGCGGAGGCATTTGACCGCGCCTTCTGGTCGGGCGAGCCGCTCGATGCGCTTTACGAGCAGATCGGGCCGGAGCCGGAGGGGCGCAGTCAGCGTATCTTCGCCGCCGGGATGACGGAATGGCGCCGCTCTCACAAGGCTGACGGGATGCTCATCGCCGGGGCGCATGCGCGGATCGACCGGAGCATGGACGTGGCCATTGCCAAGGAGGCCGAAGGGCTTCAAAGCGGATTGCAGGTGCTGGCGACAGTGGGCTCGACGACGCCTTTCATTGGCCTTTTCGGGACAGTCATCGGCATCATGAACGCCTTCATCGAGATCGCCGAGCAGCAGAACACGAACCTTGCCGTGGTGGCGCCGGGCATCGCCGAGGCGCTTCTGGCAACGGGGCTTGGCCTTCTGGCCGCGATCCCGGCGGTGATCTTCTACAACAAGCTCAGCGCCGACAGCGAACGGCTCGTGGCCAATTACGAAGCCTTCGCCGACGAATTCTCGACCATCCTCAGCCGCCAGTTGGACAGCTGACATGGCCGGCGGTGTCATCCAGAAGGACAGTGGGGGCGGGAGCCGCAGGCGCAGATCGCGCGGGCGCGCGCGCCCGATGTCCGAGATCAACGTCACGCCCTTCGTGGATGTGATGCTCGTCCTGCTCATCATCTTCATGGTCGCCGCGCCGCTTCTGACGGTCGGCGTGCCCGTGGAGCTGCCGAAGACAGCTGCGAATGCCTTGCCGACGGAAGCGGAGGAGCCGCTGACCGTCACGATCACGGAAGATGGTGCGGTGATGATCCAGGAAAGCAATGTAGCGCGCGACGAACTGGTGGCGCGCATGCGTGCGATCTCGTCGGAGCGCGAAGGCGACAGGGTTTTCCTGAGGGCTGATGGCACGGTGCCTTATTCGGAGGTCGTGCAGGTCATGGGGGCGCTCAACCGCGCCGGATTTTCCAACATCGGCCTTGTCACGGACATGGGCGGGCCTGCGCTCGACGGCGAAGGCGGCAGCGACCAGTAGGGTGAGTTGAACACAGGTCAGATCATATCCCTCATCGGCCATATCGGGCTGATCGGATGGCTTCTGTTCGGCGGAGCCTGGAACAGTAAGCCGCTGCCCTTCGAAATCTCCGATGTGGCCGTCATCAGCGAGGCCGAATACCAAGCCGCTCTGCGCCCGACCGAGGCGCCGGAGAATATCAGCGAGGTCGAGACGCCAGCCCCCCCCGCCGAGGAGGAGAGCGCCGCGCCCGAGCCGCAGCAGGAAACGCCAACCGAGTCACAGGAGACGCCCGACGTGGCGCAGCCTGAAGCGGATACTTCGCCGCAGGTGGACGCGCGCGAGCCGGAGATCGAGACGGAGGTAGAGGACACGGCCCCGCAGATCGTGCAGCCCGAAGAGGATGTCGCCGCGCTCACGCCGGGGGCCAGCGTGCGCCCGCAGCTCAAGCCGGTCGAGCGGATCGCGCCCGAGCCTGTCGCGCAGCCAGAACAGCCCGATGCCGCGCCGTCCGAGCAGGAGACGCCGGAAACCGCTCCGGACGAAGAGGCCGAGGCGCCCTCGGAAGCGGAA
Source organism: Lentibacter sp. (assembly GCA_041686165.1). Classification (GTDB taxonomy): domain Bacteria; phylum Pseudomonadota; class Alphaproteobacteria; order Rhodobacterales; family Rhodobacteraceae; genus Lentibacter. Next base: position 13,447 of record JAWLEL010000019.1, on the reverse strand, counting down.
GAGACGGAGGCGACCAGCCCGCAAGAGGCAACGACCGAGATCGACCCCGAGGCCAGTGATGACATCACGCTTGCTCCGGCGCAATCGACCCGGCCGCGGCCACGGCCTGCACGTCCCGAGCCGTCGGCCGAGAGTGATGATACGCCCTCCGATGCCCCCGATGCGAGCGACGCCGTGGACGACGCGCTGGCCGAGGCAATGGGCGGGGATGAGCCGGAGGCCGAGCCTGCCACCCCGAGCGGCCCGCCCCTCACGGGGGATGAGCGCGAGGGTCTGAGACTGGCGGTTTCCCGCTGCTGGAATCTGGGCGCACTTTCCACGGACGCCATGGCCGTTACCATCGTGGTCGGCATGGAGATGACGCGCGAGGCCAAACCGGTAATCGGCTCGATCAATCTGATCCGCAGCGAGGGCGGCAGCGATGCTGCGGCCCGGCAGGCCTATGAAGCTGCGCGCCGTGCCATTATCCGCTGCGGCGCAAACGGCTATGACCTTCCTGTCGAGAAATATGAGCGCTGGCAGGAGATCGAGATGAAGTTCAACCCCGAGAGTATGAGGTAGAGATGAGCATGAGAATTCTGGCTGCGCTGGCGATTGCCATGGCGGGTTTCTGGCCGGTTGCCGGGAGCGCGCAGGAACCTTTGCGCATCGAGATCACCGATGGCGTCATCGAGCCCATGCCCATCGCGGTGCCGGATTTCGTGACCGAGACCTCGGGGGCCGGGCAGTTGGGCGCGGATATCGCGCGCCTCGTGGTCGCCGACCTGACGGGCACCGGGCTTTTCAGGGAGATCGGCAGCGAGGCCTACATCAGCCAGGTTTCCAGTTTTGCGGCGCCGGTGCAGTTTGCCGACTGGAAGGCGATCAACGCGCAGGCACTCGTCACCGGAGCGGTTTCGGTCGAGGGTGAGCGCGTGACGGTCAAGTTTCGGCTCCATGACGTTTTCGCGGGGCAGGAAATGGGCAAGGGGCTGCAACTGAGCGGCACGCGAGATGGATGGCGGCGGATCGCCCACAAGGTGGCCGACCAGGTCTATTCGCGGATCACCGGCGAAGAGCCCTATTTCGACAGCCGTGTGGTCTTCGTCAGCGAAACGGGGCCGAAGAACGCGCGCAAGAAGCGTCTTGCGATCATGGATTATGACGGGGCGAACCTGCAATATCTCACGGACAGCAGCGACATCGTGCTTGCACCGCGATTCTCGCCCAGCGGTGACCGCGTGCTCTACACGAGCTACGAGTCCGGCTTTCCGCGCATCTACGTGCTGGACGTGGCCGATGTCGATCGCCGTGTGCTTCAGAGCAGCGAGGGGACCATGAGTTTTGCGCCCCGCTTTGCGCCTGACGGGCAGCGTGTCGTCTTCTCGATCGAGAGTGGGGGCAACACGGACATATACCTGATGGATATCAGCTCGGAGAAGCAGCAACGGCTCACCTCCGCGCCGTCGATCGAAACAGCGCCGAGCTTTTCGCCGGACGGCAACCAGATCGTTTTTGAAAGCGACCGCTCTGGCAGCCAGCAGCTTTATGTCATGCCCGCAAGCGGCGGCGAGGCGGAGCGGATCAGCTCCGGATCGGGGCGCTATGGCACGCCGGTCTGGTCCCCCAGGGGCGATCTCATAGCCTTCACCAAGCAATCCAAGGGCCGCTTCCATATCGGCGTCATGCGCACGGATGGAACGGGCGAGCGGCTGCTCACGGCCTCCTTTCTCGAAGAGGGGCCGACATGGGCACCGAACGGGCGTGTCATCATGTTTACTCGCGAAACGCAGGGCGAAGGCGGGCGCTCCAGCCTCTATTCGGTAGACATTTCGGGACGCAATCTGCAACGGGTCCCGACCGAGGGGGGCGCTTCGGATCCGTCGTGGTCGCCTTTGCAGGAGTAGGCGGGGCGCAGCCTGATCACCAAGAAATGATTCACAGCTCCGGCGGTCTGTGTTAAAGGTCAGGCCAAACATCCGGCCCAGACAGACGGCCATTGAAAAGAGGTTCAGAGCATGAAGAAAATCCTTATCACACTGGTGCTGCCCGTGACTCTCGCGGTTTCGGCCTGCACAAATGCAGACCGTTTCGACAGTTCCGCAGGCGCTGGGGCGGACTCGACAGCGGGTGTCGCTCCCGGCTCCGCCCAGGACCCGGACTCCCCGCTCTATTTCGAGCAGACGATCGGGGATCGCGTCCTTTTCGCGGTCGATCAGTCAAACCTCTCTGAAGAGGCCAAGGGCGTGCTTGACGGGCAGGTGTCCTGGCTCACCACGAACACCGAGTATGACGTGGTTATCGAAGGCCATGCCGACGAGCAGGGCACGCGCGAATACAACCTAGCGCTTGGCGCGCGGCGGGCTAACGCGGTGCGTGAATACCTGCTTGCCAAGGGCATGTCAGCGGACCGTCTCAAGACCGTGAGCTACGGCAAGGAGCGGCCGCTCGAGATCTGTTCGGCGGAGGAGTGCTACGCCAAGAACCGTCGCGCCGTGACCATCCTGTCCACTGGCTTGACAAGCTGACCGGGTGTCCCTCATGCGCGCCATTCTCGCCGTTTTCGCTCTCGCTCTCTCTTCCGTCGTGGCCTTTGCTCAGGAGAGCGGAACGCTCGCCGATATTCGCCAGGAGCTGACAGTGCTTCACGTTGAGGTCCAGAAGCTCAAGCGTGAGCTTTCGACCACGGGCAGCGCCGGAAGCGCGACGGGCGGAGGCTCGGTGCTCGACAGGGTCAACTCCATCGAGGAAGAGGTGCAGCGGCTGACGGCGAAGACAGAGCAGCTCGAGTTTCGTATCGAGCAAGTTGTCACGGACGGGACGCGGCGGATCGGCGACCTTGAATTCCGCCTCGTGGAACTCGAGGGCGGCGACGTGAGCCAGCTCGGCGAGACGACGACACTTGGTGGACAAGTGCTGGGCGAGGATCTTTCCGAAGTGATGGCGCCCGAAGTGACGGATCGGGAGGAAGACGACGCGCCGCAACTGGCCGAGGCCGAGGAAGCGGATTTCGAGGCCGCACGCAAGGCGCTGGAGGAGGGGGACTTTGCCTCCGCAGCCGACAAGCTCTCGACGTTCAACGAAATCTACCCCGGCTCGCCCCTCGGGCAGCAGGCGCAGCTCGCCTATGGCGCTGCGCTGGAAGGGCAGGGCGACATCAGATCCGCCGCGCGCGCCTATCTCGATGCCTTTCGACTCGACCCGAATGGCGAACATGCCCCTGAGGCCCTGTTTCGGCTTGGCAAGGGGCTGGGGCAGCTTGGCCAGACAGCCGAAGCCTGCACGACGCTGGGCGAAGTCGGTGTGCGTTTTCCCGGTGGTGAGCCGGCAGACAAGGCCGAAGCCGAGCGCACACGGCTGGAATGCAGCTGAACGATCGCAGCGGCCCTGCGAAGGCTGCAGTAGGGCAAGCCCTCGACAACATTGATTGCGCGCGTATCGGTGTTGCCGTATCCGGCGGCAGTGACAGCCTTGCCCTGATGATGCTCCTGCACGAGGCCTGCATTGCACGCGGCGTCCTGCTCAAGGTTGTTTCGGTCGATCATCGCCTGCGCCCCGAAAGCCGCGGGGAACTGGACAGGGTCGCCGGGATCTGTGCCGCGCGGGGCCTTTCTCATGACAGGCTCGAATGGCGCGGATGGGACGGGCAGGGCAACCTGCAGAATGAAGCGCGCAAGGCGCGCTATGCGTTGATGGCCGAGTGGGCGCAGCAAGAGGGTGTGGGTGCGGTCTGCCTGGGGCATACCATGGATGATCAGGCGGAGACCTTCCTCATGCGACTGGCGCGCAAGGCCGGCAGCGCGGGGCTGAGCGGGATGCGCGCGCGCGTCGAGCAAGGCGGGATAGCCTGGCTGCGGCCTCTGCTCACGGTGCGCCGGGACGAATTGCAGGCCTATCTCGAAGCTCATGGAGTCGCATGGATCAATGATGCGAGCAACGAGGATGAGGCGTTCGACCGTATCAAGGCACGGCGCGCACTGGCGGAGCTTTCTCCATTGGGGATCGGTCCGGAGGTGCTGAGCGAGGTGGCTGGCAATCTGGGCAGCGAGAATCGTATCCTGCAAGGGCTGGTCCGTGACTTTGCAGAGGGCCATGTCAGGCAGTCCCACGGGGCACTTGCTTGTGACGCTGAAGCCTTCGGCGCGCTTGAGCCCGAGATCGCGCTGCGACTATTGAGCGCGGCTGTCCCGTGGATCAACGGCGCGGCCTATCCGCCGCGCCGGGAGGCGCTTTGCAAGATGCTGGCGGCGCTACGGGTCGGGCGAACACACACGCTCGCGGGGGTTATCGGGCTTTGCCGCAAGGGCGATATCTGGCTGGCCCGCGAGCCCGGCGCCGAGGCTGGAGACGCGACAAGCCTTGGCAGGCATTGGTGCCTGAGCAAGCCGAAGCCTGGCGAAGAGCTGCGCGCGCTTGGCGCGGAAGGACTCGCACTGATCGGGGCGTGGCGCGAGTTGGGGCTTCCCAGAGAAGTTCTGCTGACGCTTCCGTCGATCTGGCGAGCAGGTCAGCTGATTTGGACGCCGGTTGTGGCCGACGGCAGCGCCGGCAGCATGCCGTTCACGGCCGAGCTGATCCGCGCAAGTTTCACGAAGTCGCTCGCAGGTCATTGAACCTGCGTCACCAATATCTATTTTAGTTCCAGTGCCGCTGTGCTAGGCGCTATGCCAAATTCGTAGGAGACTATCCTTGGGCAATTCTAGAAATATCGCCTTCTGGGTCATACTTTTCGTACTGATCCTCATGTTGTTCAACCTGCTCAGCGGGACGGACACGACATCGCAGAGCTCTTCGACGAGCTACTCGGAGTTCGTGCGATCCGTTGAGAACGGCGAGGTCCAGGAGGCCGAGCTTGATGGCGAAGACGTCCGTTTCGTCGGCGCGGACAACAGGACCTATTCGACGGTCAAGCCGGACGATGCGAAAGTCACCGAGCTTCTGATCCAGAATGATGTGCCGATCACGGCCAAACCACAGGAAACCTCGGGCTTCCAGTCGTTCCTGCTGAGCCTGCTGCCCTTCCTGCTCCTGATCGGGGTATGGATCTATTTCATGAACCGGATGCAGGGCGGCGGCAAGGGCGGCGCAATGGGCTTCGGCAAATCCAAGGCCAAGATGCTGACCGAGAAACATGGCCGCGTGACCTTCGATGACGTGGCCGGCATCGACGAGGCCAAGGAAGAGCTTGAAGAGATTGTAGAATTCCTGCGCAATCCGCAGAAGTTCTCGCGGCTGGGCGGCAAGATCCCCAAGGGCGCGCTGCTCGTCGGTCCTCCGGGCACGGGTAAGACGCTTCTGGCTCGCGCGATCGCGGGGGAGGCCGGCGTGCCGTTCTTCACGATCTCGGGGTCCGACTTCGTGGAGATGTTCGTCGGCGTAGGCGCATCCCGTGTGCGTGACATGTTCGAACAGGCCAAGAAGAACGCGCCCTGCATCGTCTTCATCGACGAGATCGACGCCGTGGGACGCCACCGTGGCGCCGGCTATGGCGGCGGCAACGACGAGCGCGAACAGACGCTCAACCAGCTTCTGGTCGAGATGGACGGGTTCGAGGCAAATGAAGGCGTGATCATCATCGCCGCCACCAACCGCAAGGACGTGCTCGATCCCGCGCTGCTGCGTCCGGGCCGCTTCGACCGCGAAGTCACCGTGCCCAATCCCGACATCAAGGGCCGTGAGAAAATCCTCGGTGTGCACGCCCGCAAGACGCCGCTTGGTCCTGATGTGGACCTGCGCATCATCGCGCGCGGCACGCCGGGTTTCTCGGGTGCCGATCTGGCCAACCTCGTCAACGAGGCGGCGCTCATGGCCGCGCGTGTGGGGCGGCGTTTCGTCGCGATGCTGGACTTCGAGCAGGCCAAGGACAAGATCATGATGGGTGCGGAGCGCCGGTCGATGGTCATGACGCCGGCTCAGAAGGAGATGACGGCATATCATGAGGCGGGCCATGCCATCGTCGGGATGACGCTGGAGAAATGCGACCCGGTCTACAAGGCGACGATCATTCCGCGCGGCCAGGCGCTTGGCATGGTGATGAGCCTGCCCGAGATGGACCAGCTCAACTTTTTCAAGGATGAGATCAAGCAGAAGATTGCCATGACCATGGCAGGCAAGGCCGCCGAGATCCTGAAATGGGGCGAAGACAGTGTTTCGAATGGCCCGTCCGGGGACATCATGCAAGCGAGCAACATGGCGCGCGCCATGGTCATGCGCTGGGGCATGTCCGAGAAGGTCGGCAACATCGACTACCAGGAAGCGGCAGAAGCCTTCCGTGGCGGTGGCGGCGCGGGTGGTTTCTCGATCTCGGCGCATACCAAGGAGCTGATCGAGACCGAGGTGAAACGCATCATCGACGAAGGCTATGAGCGCGCGCGGGAAGTCCTCAAGGACAAAGAGGAAGAGTGGGAACGGCTTGCCCAGGGCTTGCTTGAATACGAGACGCTGACCGGCGACGAGATCAGGCGTGTCATGAACGGCGAGCCGCCACACAAGGATGACGATGACGACCAGCCGGAAGAGGCGAGCGGCTCTGTTGCAGCGATTCCGAAGACAAGGCCGCGCGGAAAGCCGGACTCCGGGCCGGACGCGGGCGGCGATGGTGACATGGAGCCGGAGCCAACTGCTTGAGCGCGAACACTCCCGATAGCGACTGGAATCCCGAAACCTATGCCAGGTTTCGGGATTTGCGTCTGAGGCCTGCGCTCGATCTCTTGCTTGCGGTGCGCTCGGTGGGTGGTGGCGACGTCGTTGATCTTGGCTGCGGCGCTGGCGCTATGGGCGCGCGGCTCAGGGAGCGCTTTTCCGGCCATAGGATCATCGGGGTGGACAGCTCGCCTGCGATGCTCGCGAAAGCCGAGGAGACCGGCGCATATGACGAGTTGATCGAGACGGACATCGCGGACTGGCGCTGCGCATCTGCCGGTCTGATCTTCTCCAATGCAGCCCTGCACTGGCTCGGCGACCATGACACCTTGTTTCCCCGCCTCGCTGGAATGTTGGCGCAGGGAGGCACATTGGCTGTCCAGATGCCGCACCAGAACAATGCGCCCTCGCATCGCGTCTGGCGCGATCTTGCGGCGGAGCTGACCGAGGGGGAGCGTGCACCCGAGAAAGGCCCGGGCGTTGCGTTTCCGGCGCATTACTTCCGGCTGCTGTCCGGCTTTGGCGCGCTTTCGATCTGGGAGACGGAATATTACCAGCTTCTCGCGGCAGAGGCCGGCGCACATCCAGTGCGCCGCTTTACCGAGAGCACATATGCGCGCCCGATCCTGGGCGGTCTCGGCCAAGAGCAGCGCGAGGCGCTCGTGAAGCGCTATGAAGAGGTGATGGAAAAGGCCTATCCGCGCGGCAAGGATGGCACTGTCCTGTTTCCGTTCAAGCGGATGTTCTTTACGCTCACGGTGTGACCCTCACGCGCGTGCTTGCGCGTGAGAGTGTCTCGCCGCCGCGTTGCAGCTCGATCACCCCGTCATAAACACCCGCGCGCCAGCCTGCCTGCGGCCTGCGTTTGCCGGCTGCGCGAAAGGCCAGGGCCTGTGTCCGTTCGACCCTCACGGCATGATCGAATTCGAACCCGCCCGGCCCTGTGAAGCGCAGCCGCACGGTATCACCTGTCTTGACGCCGAACATGTAGCCCCAGACAACCAATGCCGGTGCCGAGCCTGGCAGGGTTTCGGTATGGCTCTCGCCCGCCTTGATCTCGTCGAAGGCTGGCACGCGCGTGGAAAAGCCGGCGGACAGGACGCCGCCCGGCGCGTAGGGCGGAGCATCCTGCCAGAGCGTGCTTTCGGCCGCTTCGCACCTCGCCGTATCAAGCGGATCGAACGGGTCGACCACCTCGCCGTCGTGGCGAACCGCGAAATGCAGATGCGCGAATTCCGTCTTGCCTGACAGTCCGACCTCGCCCAGAAGATCACCCGTCTTCACCTCGTCGCCCCTGGTCACGGAGATGCTTCCAAGCTTCATGTGGCAGTATTGGCTGACCCATCCTTCGCCGTGGTCGATGACGACGCCATTGCCGCATTCGCGCCCCTCCATGGGGGCAGGGTTTGATCGGTCCAGCCCCGTGTCGGGCATCTCGTCTCGCGTGCCGAGGACCCTGCCGCCAAGGGCGGCGCGGACGCCGACACCCGCGCGCATGGCCTTCAGCGAGGGCAGGGCGAAATCCGTCCCCTTGTGGGTGTCGTAGGTGAGCGGGCCACAGGCGTAATCGGCAGCGCGCTCCTCGGCAGGAAGCGTGTCAGGGTAGTTCTGGATATAACAGTCCTCGCCAAGCTCGCAATCAATCGGCAGCGCAAAACGCGGGGCCTGCTGTGCCATGGCTGCCGGGGCCAATGCCGCCAGCGCCAAAAACAGGGCGACCCGCCCCATAAGGGCGGGTCGGGCTGCTGTCTGACTTGGTTGCGCCGTCACTCTGCGGTGAGCAGAGGCGGCTTCTTTGAAGAGAGCCTCGGCTTGTCGGGACCATCGAGGCGGAGATCAAGTTTGCCGTCCTTGACGCCGACCTTGACGACGCCGCCCTTGGCCAGCTTGCCGAAGAGCAGCTCCTCGGCCAAGGGTTTCTTGATATGCTCCTGGATGACGCGGCCAAGCGGACGGGCGCCCATCTTGTCGTCATACCCCCGCTCAGCCAGCCATTCGGCGGCGGCGCGGGTCAGGTCGAAGGTAACATTGCGGTCCATGAGCTGTGCTTCGAGCTGGAGGACGAATTTCTCGACGACCTTGAGGATGACATCCTTGCCCAGCGGGGCGAAGGAAATGACCGCATCAAGACGGTTGCGGAATTCCGGTGTGAAGGTGCGCTCGATGGCGGCGGTGTCTTCGCCCTCGCGGCTTTCACGTCCGAAACCGACGGCCGACTTGGCCAGCTCCGTGGCACCGGCGTTCGATGTCATGATGAGCACGACGTTGCGGAAGTTCACCGTGCGGCCATTGTGGTCGGTCAGCTCGCCATTGTCCATGACCTGAAGGAGGATATTGTAGACATCGGGATGGGCCTTCTCGATCTCGTCCAGAAGCAGAACGCAATGAGGATGCTGATCGACACCGTCGGTCAGCAGGCCGCCCTGGTCGAAGCCGACATAGCCGGGAGGCGCGCCGATGAGGCGGGATACAGCGTGTTTTTCCATGTATTCGGACATGTCAAAGCGCAGAAGCTCTACGCCGAGCGTATCTGAGAGCTGCTTGGCGACTTCCGTCTTGCCGACGCCGGTGGGCCCGGCGAAGAGGTAGTTGCCAATGGGTTTCTCGGGCTCGCGCAGGCCGGCGCGGGCCAGCTTGATCGCCGAGGCAAGCGCCTCGATTGCGGTATCCTGGCCGAAGACGGCGCGTTTGAGTGACTTTTCGAGGTCCTTGAGCACGGCCCCGTCATCCTTGGAGACGTTCTTGGGCGGAATGCGCGCGATCTTCGCGACAACCGCTTCGATCTCCTTCGTGCCGATGGTCTTGCGGCGCTTGGCAGATTTGAGGAGGTGCTGCGCGGCGCCGGATTCGTCGATCACGTCGATGGCCGAGTCGGGGAGTTTGCGATCGTTGATGTAGCGTTCGGCAAGTTCGACGGCGGTCTTGATGGCATCGGCGGTGTATTTGACGCCGTGATGGGCTTCGAAATGAGGCTTGAGCCCCTTGAGTATCTTGATGCTGTCGTCAACAGTCGGCTCACCCACATCGATCTTTTGGAACCGGCGCGAAAGGGCGCGGTCCTTCTCGAAGTGTTGGCGGAACTCCTTGTAGGTGGTGGAGCCCATGGTGCGCAGCTTGCCGCCCTGAAGTGCGGGCTTGAGCAGGTTGGAGGCGTCCATCGCACCGCCAGATGTGGCACCGGCACCGATGACAGTGTGAATCTCGTCGATGAACAGCACGGCGTCGGGATGCTCTTCGAGCTCCTTGACGACGGCCTTCAGGCGCTCTTCGAAATCGCCGCGATAGCGCGTGCCCGCGAGAAGCGCGCCCATGTCGAGCGAGTAGATTGTCGTTTCCGCAAGAACTTCGGGGGTCTCGCCTTGGACGATCTGGTTGGCCAGCCCTTCGGCAATTGCAGTCTTTCCGACGCCGGGATCGCCCACGAGGAGCGGATTGTTCTTGCGGCGGCGGCACAGCACCTGGATGCAGCGTTTGACCTCTTCGTCACGGCCGATGAGCGGATCGATGTCCCCGTCGCGGGCCTTGGCGTTGAGATCGACGCAATATTTCCCGAGCGCGCTTTCGTCGGCGCTCGCGCCTTCATCAGAGGCCGAAGCCTGCTCGGCCTCTTCGTGTTCCGCGCCGGTGACGGGGCGGGCTTCTCCGAAGGCGGGGTTCTTGGCGACGCCATGGGCGATGAAGTTCACCGCGTCATAGCGGGTCATGTCCTGTTCCTGCAGGAAATAGGCCGCGTTGCTTTCGCGTTCCGCGAAAATCGCCACGAGGACATTCGCGCCGGTCACTTCCGTGCGCCCCGAGCTCTGAACGTGGATCGCGGCGCGCTGTATGACGCGCTGGAAGGCGGCCGTGGGCACGGCCTCGGAGCCTTCGATGTCGGTGACAAGGTTGGCCAGGTCCTCGTCGATAAACTCGACCAGCGTCTGGCGCAGCTCCTCGGTGTCGACCGAGCAGGCCTGCATGACGCGCAGCGCATCCGGCTCGTCGAGCAGGGCGAGAAGAAGATGTTCAAGCGTCGCGAACTCATGGCGTTTCGCGTTCGCCGTCGCGAGGGCGGCATGAATGGCTTGCTCGAGTGTGTTTGAGAATGATGGCACTGCTCTCGTGCTCCTTCTTGCGCTGTGCGGGGCGTTTTCTGGCTCTGGCAGGAACCTTCGCCTCATGGTGTTAAAGTTTGGTCGATATCGCCTCGTCTTCAAGTGTTTTCTCGAAAAAGATGTGCATATTTCCTTTCACGTTGCGGTGATGGCCCTGGAGCCGTCCTCAGAAGGCATCCTTGCGGCGGCGCGTTTCGGCAAAGACCTCGACATCGGAGGCCTCCTGCATCCCGAGCTGCGCGCGAAGCGCAGCATCGCCTGCCCGAAGAAAGGGATTGGTCGCTTTTTCCAACGCAAGCGTGGACGGCACGGTGAATTTACCTGCATCGCGCAGTCGCTTGATCTCTTCCATCCTCGCCTTGAGAGCGTCGTTCTCCGGGTCGACCGTCAGGGCGAACTTGCCGTTGGAAAGCGTATATTCGTGGCCCGAGCAGATCAGCGTGTCGTCGGGCAGGGCCGCGAGCTTGCCGAGGCTTTCATGCATCTGCTCCGCCGTGCCCTCGAAGATCCGACCGCATCCAAGAGCCATGAGGCTGTCCCCCGTGAAGGCAAGGCCGACCCCGGGCATGTGAAAAGCGATATGCCCTACGGTGTGGCCGGATACATCGAGGACATGCCCAACTTCTCCCGCAAAGGTGAAATTGTCGCCTTCGCGCAGGGCATGATCGAGTGGGGGCAGCCTTGCCGAATCGGTGTCGGCACCGATCACTTCGGCTCCCTTGCGCAAATCCGCGACGCCCTCGACATGATCGGGGTGATGATGGGTGAGAAAGATATGTGACAGCTTCCAGCCGCGCCTGTCCAGTTCAGCGCGGATCGGAGCTGTCTCAGGCGCATCGAAGAGTGCAGTTTGCCCCGTGGCCGGGTCATGCACGAGAAAAGCGTAGTTGTCGGAGCGGCAAGGTATCGTGACGAGATCAAGAGGCATGGCTTTTTCACTCAGCGTTGTTATGTTTCAGTCAGAGTGACCGATCAGGGCCGCGGCTGCAATGCATCTCGACGTGAAAGACCTGCGCAATTTCTACTACCGCAGTCAGCTCGGGCGCGCGGCGCAGAAAGTCATCCGCGAACAGCTCCTGGATGTCTGGCCCGAGGCGCAGGGGCAGACCGTTCTGGGCTTCGGCTTCGCGGCGCCTTTGCTCAGGCCCTACCTGAAAGAGGCGAGGCGCGTGACCTGCCTCATGCCGGCGCCACAGGGCGTGATGCCCTGGCCCGCCGGCAAGCCCAATGTGAGCGTTCTGTGCGAGGAGACGCACTGGCCGATCGAGACGGGCCATGTGGACAAGCTCGTCGTGATGCATGCGCTGGAGACCAGCGAGTGGCCGGGCGCTGTTCTGGAGGAAGCCTACCGTGTGCTGGGGCCCGGAGGGCGCGCGCTTTTCATCGTCTCCAACAGGGCAGGCCTTTGGAGTCGGAACGACCGCACGCCCTTCGGCTACGGGCGGCCCTACACGCTTGGCCAGCTCGACCAGCAGCTCAAGCTCTGGGGGTTCAAACCCGAGCGGAGCCGCACGGCTCTCTACCAGCCGCCCAGCAGCCGCCGGTTCTGGCGCAAGACCGCCGGGTTCTGGGAAAGGCTTGGCGGCAGGGTGTCCTTCATCGCGGCGGGCGGGGTTGTCATGGTCGAGGCGACAAAGCAAATCCCGGCGCCCAACCGCCCCGGGCTTGGCCAGCGCGTGCGTCGCCCGAGCCTTGTTCCGAGCGCCTCGCCCGATGCTGTTCCGGCAGAATGAAGCTGCGTGGCACCTGTTGGCGTTGAAGGGCAGTCACGTATTGGGCGTTTCGAGTTATCTTCATGCCTTGAGGATAACTGGAAACGCCTTGAGGTATACTGCCGCATACAGTCGGGAATCGCCAAAAACTTAACCGAAAAGCATAGTTTTCGATGTGCAAACGGTCGCACTTTGATTAATGCGCTGAAATCAATATATTTTCCGAGTGGTTGAAAATGTGCCAAGCAGGTTGCCGCAAGCGATTTGCTCTGCTACACCCGCCTCGATTTAGCTGCTTTGGGAAATCTCAGGGCGAAAACGCCCCCAAGCGAGCTGTGCAGGATGCAAAGATATTCGCGCTTGCCGGCACAACTGGGGCCAGACTATCGAAAGGGTGGACGTGTCTGAACCAGCTTCGATTTCATCCGGCATCGCGCAGCGCTATGCCACGGCCGTTTTCGAATTGGCCAAAGACCAGAAAAAGCTCAAAGCCGTCGAGACCGATCTGGACAGCCTAGAGTCGGCTCTCTCAGAAAGCGCCGACTTCCGTAATCTGCTCTCCAGTCCGATTTACACGCGTGAGGAGCAGTCTGATGCGGTCGCCTCGCTCGCCAGCAAGATGTCTCTCTCACCGATCATGGGGAACACGCTGGCGCTGATGGCGTCGAAGCGCCGCCTTTTTGTCGTGCCGCAACTCGTCCGCGCCCTGCGCGACGCGATTGCGGAAGACAAGGGGGAGGTTTCGGCAGAGGTGGTGAGCGCGAAGGCGCTGACCAAGACGCAAGGCGAAAAGCTGGCCAAGACGCTCAAGACGCGTTTCGGCAAAACCGTAAAGATCAATGCGACCGTCGATGAAACGCTCATCGGCGGTCTTGTCGTCAAGGTGGGCTCGAAGATGATCGACACGTCGATCCGTTCGCAGCTCGATTCCCTCCAGAATGCAATGAAAGAGGTCGGATAAATGGGTATCCAAGCAGCAGAGATTTCTGCGATCCTGAAGGACCAGATCAAGAATTTCGG
>JAWLEL010000018.1:0-16450 GCA_041686165.1 Lentibacter sp. | reverse complement strand
GCGCGCGCTGTTCCTTATGTCTGTGATGAAGCCTCGGGCTGGCTGCCCGACATGGACGATATCCGCGCCAAGACGGGCCTCAACACCCGCGCCGTCGTCCTGATCAACCCCAACAACCCGACCGGCGCGCTCTACCCCAGGCCCCTGCTCGAGGACATGCTGACCCATGCCGAGGAACACGGCCTCGCCGTGCTCAGCGACGAGATCTATTCCGACATCACCTTCGACAACCTCGGCTTTCACCCGATGAGCGCCGTGCGCCACGAGATGAACTCGGACGCCACCGTGCTGTCCTTCAATGGCATCTCCAAGAACTTCCTCGCCGCCGGGCTGCGCTGCGGCTGGGTCGCCCTGCAAGGGCGCGATTCGGCGATTTCGCGGCTCATGGACAATATGGACATCCTCGCCGCCCTGCGCCTCTGCGCCAATGTTCCGGCCATGTATGGCGCCATCGCCTCGCTCAGGATCGGCTCGAAGGCCAGCTATATCTCCGAGGCCAAGGAGCGGCTCGAAGCGCAGCGCGCAGTTGCCATCGACATCCTTTCACAAAGCCGGAGCCTGAGCTTTTCGCGCCCTGCCGGGGCCTTCTACGTCTTTCCCGAGCTCGACGTGGAGACGCTCGGCATGGGCGATGATGCGTTCTGTCACCGTCTCCTGGAGGAAAAGAACGTCCTCGTCATGCCCGGCAAGGCCTTCAACGCGCTGGATTCGCGCCATTTTCGCATGACATTCCTGCCCGATGCCGAGGCCATGCGCCGCGTCTGCACCGCGATCGTGGATCTGACGAGCTAGCCATTCCGCTGCTGGTGCAGCTCGGTGACGTGCTCTGCATATATGCGCAGCAGGACTTCGTCATAGTAGCGGTAGATATCGCTGCGGTAGTTCGTCCGCCTGCGCAGGAAGTCAAGATAGGGCTTGAGATGCCGATACATCGTACCCTCGGCGATCAGCGCGTCTTTGTCTGCGGGTGGCTCTGTCAGGCCAGGGTAGGTATCGACCGTCACCAGCGTGAAAATCCGCTCCTTGATCGCGTCCTGGTCAAAGACCGTATTCGACAGCATGACGCCGAGGAACTCGAAAAAATTGAGAATGGGCCGGATCTCGTCGCGCCATTCGGCGCTGTTGAGCAGCTCGGCCGGGTCGTCCGCGTAGCGCTCGCTCAGCTCTTCGAGGGTCAGGGCAGGCTTCTTGAGCAGCCTGTTGCGGCGCTCGTAATTCTCGTTCCAGCGGTCCATCACCTCGAAGAAGATCTTCGCCGTCTCACCCGCCTGGCCCAGCCTGATCTGATCCTTCGCCTTGTTGATCTGGCGGGCGACGTAGAAGAGCTGCGCGATGATGAGCAGGATGCCGATAAGCCCGGTCAGGGAGCCGACGATGATCCAGAACTCCTCGAAATTGCCGGGTATGAGATAGTCGAGCATCGTCGCGGCCTCCATGCTTCTGGAAACTGAGCCCTCGTAGCCCCTGCCGTGTCAAGACCCATGCGCCCCGGCCAGCGCGCCATGTAGCGGTTGTGACTTTCCAGCCGAGCAAATATATCTCGCGCAAGTGGCCGAGCAGCGGGCTCAGGGCGATTGCGGGGTGAATGACCATGTCACAGGACACGCGGGAGCAGACGGAAGCGCAGGCGAGGGCGGCGATCCGTGAAGTCCAGGGGCTGGTCTTTCAGCACGCAAAGCGCGGCACCGACAGGCTGGCACCGCATGCCGAGGGTCATCTCGAAGCCGCCGTTCGCAGCCTTCTGTCCGCGCCCGAAAGCCGCATCGCCATCGTCACCGGCTTTTTCGTCGGCCCGCCCGAGACCGGACATCCCGAAACGGACGGCCCCATCGGCGCGGCGCAGCTTGCCTATTTTCTTGAGCTCGCAGGACATTCGACCGAGATCATCACCGATACGCGCTGCGCGGGCGCCGTGGCCTGTTGCCGTGCGGCCCTTGGCGCAGCCTTCGGAGTGCGCATCCTGGACACCGCTGAGCAGATCACCGCACTGCGCGATAGCTGGCGCGCCGGGGCGGAAGCCCCGAGCCACCTTCTGTCCATCGAGCGCCCCGCCCCCGCCCGCGACGGGCGGCCAAGGAACATGCGCGGCCTTGACCTCTCGGAAGTGACGGCCCCGCTTCACCTTCTCTTCGAGCCGGGCGGGCCTGCGCCGCTGCCCTACACCACGATCGCTATATGCGACGGGGCCAACGAGATCGGCATGGGCAGTATCCCTCACGCGGCCATCGAGGCGAACCCACAGGCGAACGCGGAGATTCACAGCACGGTCGCCGTGCAGCATCTCGTCCTGGCGGGGGTGGCGAACTGGGGGGCGACGGCGCTGGCCGCAGCGCTCGCCCTTCTGGAGCCCAAGCTGCGCGCGGCGCTGACAAAGGCTTTCGGAGCCGAGCAGGAGAACGCCCTGCGCGTGGCGCTCTTCGAGGGGCGTATCGCGGTCGACGGGGCCCTGGCCGCCTTTTCGAAAGACACCGTCGACGGAATCGACGCGGCCCTCGGCAACGCGGTGACGCAAGCGGTGATCGAAACCGCCCTCGGCGGGCCACGCGCGCAGGATATGGCGCAATGAAACCGTTCAAGCTCATCGCGCCGGAGATTGCGCCCGAGGCGGGGCGCATCACGCTCAATTACGAGGGCGCGGATGGCACGCGCTTTGCCGAGGCGCTGCAATTCGCGCCTTTCGACGGCCTCTGCCCGGCGCGCGCCGCCGCCCTGCCCCGCGCCGTGCGTCTCGCGCATCTTCTGGCCGCCGTGAGCTACTACAAGCTCGACTATGGCGCGCCCATCGACCATGCGATCTACCCGCTGGGTGCTGCAGAGGCCGCGCTGCTGAACGCGGTCTATTCCATCGGGCTGTCGGAGTTCATCTTCGTCAACGGGCTGGACCCGGCGCAGGCTCCCCGCTTCGAGGCCTCGGGGGATGCGCCCGCACCGGCTCCGCTGGGTGAGACGGCGCAGAAAGCGCTCGTGCCTATCGGCGGCGGCAAAGACTCGGTCGTCGCGCTCGAGGCCGTGCGCGCGCTCAAGGACGTGACGGGCTTCTACGTCGGCTCCAGCAAGGTGGTTGAAGATGTGGCCCGCGCGGGCGAAGTTGAACTGATCACCGTGCGCCGCACCCTCTCGGAAGCGCTCTTCAACAAGAACGCGGCCGGCGGGCTGAACGGCCATGTGCCGGTGACGGCGATCAACAGCGCCATCGCCGTGATAGAGGCCGTGATCGGCGGCTACAGCGAGATTGTCTTTGCCAACGAACGCTCGGCCAACGTGGGCAACACCGTCGATGGCGACGGTTTCGAGATCAATCACCAGTGGAGCAAGTCCTTCGCCTTCGAGGCGGCCTTCCGCGCCGCCCTGCACGAAAGCGTCACGCCCGATATCGACTATTACTCAGCCCTGCGCGAGCTGAGCGAGGTGTCGATCGCGCGGATCTTTGCCCGTCTGGAACGCTATCACCGCACGATCACAAGCTGCAACCGCGCCTTCCGGATCCAGAAGGAAAAGCCCGGCACGAAATGGTGTGGTGAATGCGAGAAATGCCGCTTTGTCTTTCTCATCCTCTCGCTCGATCTGCCCGTGAGCTACCTTGAGGAGGTGCTCGGCTTCAACGCGCTCGAGGACAGGAGCGCCCTGCCTGTCTACCTCTCGTTGCTCGGTGTGCCGGGCACGCGCAAGCCGCTCGAATGCGTCGGTGAGGCCGAGGAAGTTCAATATGTCTTTCAGCGCCTGATAGGCGCGGATGAGACGAAAGATCTGCCCGTTGTCCGCGAGATTGCCGCGCGGCTCGCGCGCGACTATCCACAAGCGCTCGAAGACAAGGGCGCGGAGGTGCTCGCGCCCGTGGGGCCGAGTTTCGTCCCGCGCGCGCTGGCGGCCAGGCTCGAGGCGCTCTCGCATGGATGATCTGCCAAGCCGCATTTTCGTCTGGGGGCTTGGCCGCGAGAACACGGCCTTCCTGCGCTTTCTCGGCCGTATCGGCTGGCAAGGCACCTGCCTGCTCTACGATGACGCACAGGCCCCCGTCGATCCGGCGCTGAAAGAGCTCGGTTTCGAGCTGGAGGATGTTGCGGCCCATGATCTGCGCCGCGGCCTGGCAAGTGTGGGCCTCGTCATCCGCTCGCCGGGTCTCTCGGCCTACCGCGAGGAACTGCAGGAGGCGATAAGCGCGGGCGGCACCGTGAGCACATCGACAGGGCTTGCCATGACGCGCCTCGACCCCGCGCGCTGCATCGGGATCACCGGCACGAAGGGCAAGAGCACCACATCGACCATGCTGCACCATGTGCTGCAAAGCGCGGGCCGCAAGGCCGCGCTCGTCGGCAATATCGGCAAGCCACTGATCGACGTGGTGCCCGAAACGGACGCCGAAACGCTCTACGTGATCGAACTGTCCAGCTACCAGGTCACTGACCTGATGGCCCATCCGCATCATGCGATCCTGCTCAACCTCTTCTCCGATCATCTCGATTGGCATCACGGGATCGAAAACTATCACCGCGACAAGCTGCGCCTTGTCACCAATGCCGAGGTGGAATGGTGCGCCGTGCACGGCGATCTGCGCGCACGCCTTGAAGATCAGCTCGACGCAGAGGCTGACTGGTTTTGCGCCCCTGGCGGGGTGCATCTCGACGGTGCGCAGATCATCCACGGTTCGGAGCGCTTCGACGCCTCCGAGCTGTTCGCGCGCTTCGGACCACACATGATGCAGAACGCCTGCGCCGTGCTCACGGCAGCGCGACACCTGGGGCTGAGCTGGGATGAGGCCACGGCAGGCCTCTCCACCTGCAAACCGCTCGAACATCGCCAGCAAGTGCTCGAGCTGCCCGGCCCCGTGCGTTTCGTCAACGACTCGATCTCGACCACGCCGGAAACAGCGCTGGCCGCGATCGACAGGTTCGCGGGCGCGCGGCTGCATCTCATAATCGGCGGCTCCGATCGCGGGGTCGACTATTCCGCCCTCACCGCGCGGCTCTCGGACGAGGGCATCAAGGCGGTCTACCTTGTCGGCGAAGTCGGCGCACGGCTGAACGAAACGCTCGGAGCGGCTGCGCATGTCCACCATGTGCAGACGCTCGACCGCGCGATGGCCGTGCTCGAGGCTGGGCCCGGAGATGTCGTGCTGCTCTCGCCGGCTGCGGCGAGCCATGACCAGTTCAAGAACTTCGAGGCGCGCGGAAAACGGTTTGCCGAGCTCGCGCAAGCCCTGGTGGAGCAACAAGGCAATGGCTGAGGGCGCGCAGACCGACGGGGCGAAACCAACCCTCAAACGCAGCCTGACCCTGCCGCTGGTGGCCCTCTACGGCCTTGGCGTCACGGTCGGCGCGGGCATCTACGTGCTGGTTGGCGAGACCGCGTCCCTTGCAGGGCCATTTGCGCCCCTGTCCTTCCTCGCCGCGGCCTTCGTCGTGGCTTTCACGGCCTTTTCCTATGCCGAGCTCTCCACCCGTCTGCCCGTCAGCGCGGGGGCGGCGGCCTTCGTTACAGCCGGGCTCAGGCGCGAATGGATCGGCCAGATCACCGGGCTGGCCGTGGTCCTTTCGGGCATCGTCTCCGCCTCTGCCGTGGCCATCGGAGCGGGCGGATATCTCTCCGACATGACCGGGTTTGACATCGCGCCGTTGGCTGCTTTCGTCGTGCTCACGATGGGAGCGCTGGCCTGGTGGGGGATCACCCAGTCGGTTACCGCCGCCGCGATCATCACCGTGATCGAGCTCACCGGCCTCTTTGGTGTCGTTCTCTGGGCTCTGCTCGTGGCGGAGCCGCAAGGCATATCCATCGGCGATATGATCCCGCCGCTGGACGGCCCGCATTGGGCCGGGATCGGGGCTGCGACGGTGCTGGCCTTCTTCGCCTTCGTCGGCTTCGAGGACATCGTCAACATCGCCGAGGAGGCCCACGATCCGGTCCATGTGCTGCCGCGCGCCATCGGTGTGACGCTCGTGGTCACAACGATTGTCTATGTCGCAGTTGTCGTCGCCGTGCTCATGGCCGTTCCGCTGGAGGCGCTCGCAGGCTCGTCCGCGCCGCTCGCCCTCGTCTTCGAGGGCGCTCCGGCCTGGCTCTCGGCACTCTTTGCCGCGGTCGCCGTCGTCGCCACGATCAACGGCGTGCTGATCCAGATCATCATGGCCTCCCGCGTGATCTACGGCATGGCCGACAGGGGGCAGCTTCCCGCCGCCCTCGCGCAGATCTCGCCGCGCACGCGCACGCCCACCGTGTCGACCTGGCTTGTCGTGGCGATAATCCTGCTGCTCACGCAGCTCGTGCCGATCGCCGCGTTGGCAAGCTACACCTCGCAGATCGTGCTGGCCGTCTTCATCTTCGTCAATCTCGCCCTGATGGCGATCAAGCTGCGCACGACCGAGCCGCCCGCAGTTTTCTCGGTCCCGCTGATCATCCCGCTGCTCGGGGCGCTGACGAGCGCCGGGCTCTTCACGGTGTCGCTCCTCTGAACGCCTGTGGGGCGCTGATCCGCATGACATGCGAAATGCGAAGGCCAGGATTCGCCGATCACGGGCATTCGCCCGATCCTCCTGCCCCCTCTTGCAAAGACGGTTTTCAGGTGGGGGCTTTTGAATGACGTGATTTGAATCAGCGCAGCGGCAGGAAAAATGGCGCACCCAAAAGGATTCGAACCTTTGGCCTCTGCCTTCGGAGGGCAGCGCTCTATCCAGCTGAGCTATGGGTGCCTTGGCCGTTCTATATCCTTCCCGATCCGGCCTCGCAATCCACAATTTCGCTGGACAAGCCGCGCGCGGGACTCAAAATGGCCCCATGTCTCTTCACCACATTCCCCTTTGGCTCCTTGTGACGATGCAGGTGGTTGTTTCGGCTGCTTCCCTCGTCGTCGAGATCGTGGCGGGGCGTATGCTGGCCCCCTATGTCGGCATGTCCCTTTATACCTGGACCGCGATCATCGCCGTGGTGCTGGCAGGGTTTTCCGCCGGACATTGGTGGGGCGGGCGTCTTGCGGGGCGCAGCACATCGGACGCGATGCGGCAGATGGGCTGGATCCTGCTCGGCGCCGCGCTTCTGACGGCACTTGCCTTGCCCCTTCTGCGGCTCATCGCCGGACCAGTGCTCGGCGCGGTGTCGCACCCGCTCTGGGCGATCACGCTGCTGTGCATGGGGGTTTTCTTCCTGCCATCGCTCTTCGCAGGCGTGCCGGCCCCGGTGCTGGCCCAGATCGGCACACGCAGCTCCGAGGACAGCGGCCGTGCGCTCGGCGCTCTGTTCGCAGCGGGGGCCATTGGCGCGATTGCCGGGACTCTTCTTGCCGGTTTCGTCTTCATTTCCCTTCTCGGCTCCGCGCTGACGCTGGCGCTGGTGACGCTCTGCTACATCCTCTCGGCGGCTCTCTGTCTCTGGCTGGCCGGGCGTATTCCTCCAGTCTCCGGCCTTGTCGGGCTCGCGGCCCTTCTGTGTGCGGGGTATGCCGTCTCGGCCCCCTCTCCCTGCACCGTCGAGAGCCGCCATTTCTGCATCCGCTCGCTCGAGATGCCTGCGCCCGAGGGCGACGCCGTGCAAATGATGGTGCTCGATCACCTCGTGCACGGCATGAGCGCCCGGGAGGCGCCGGAGCTCATGTTCACCGATCACGCGGCCATGCTCGATGAGCTGGCGCGGCTGCGCGCGCCGGACCCTGGATTTTCGAGCTTCTTCATCGGCGGCGGCACCTATTCGATCCCCCGCGCGATTGCCCATCGCGGCGGCGGCCCCGTCACCGTGGCCGAGATCGACCCCGAAGTGACACGGATCGCCGCGCGCGACTTCTGGTTCGATCCGGGTTCGGCGCGGATCGTGCACCGTGATGCGCGCGCCGTGTTGGCCTCGGAGCCCGGGCAGAACTACGACGTGATCGTCGGCGATGCCTTTACCGATATCGCCGTGCCGCAACATCTCGTCACGCGCGAGTTTTTCGAGCTGGTGCAGAGCCGTCTGACGCCCGGTGGCAGCTACCTGATGAACGTGATCGACTTCGAAGACCGGCTCGATGCGCTTGCGGCCGTGCTGCGTAGCCTTCAGGCCGTGTTTCCCGTGGTGGAAATCTGGACAGAGGCATCGCAGCCGCAACCGGGCCAGCGCATGGTCTTCGTTCTGGTGGCGGGCGATGCGCGCACCAAGGCAAGCCACATCGACACCCGCAGCCCCGACCCGATCCGCTTCGCAGCCCTCTCGGACGAGATGGTGGAGCGGATCGCGCGACGCGGATCGCTCATCATGACGGATGATTTCGCCCCGATCGACAGGCTCATGGGCGTTCGCGAATAGCGTTTACCCCAGCAGCTTGTGCGCCAGCTCCAGCGCCTCGACAAGCTTGTCGACCTCTTCGCGCGTGTTGTAGAGGCCGAAGCTCGCCCGGCAAGTGGCGCTGACGCCGAGATGCTGCATCAGCGGCTGCGCACAGTGATGCCCGGCGCGGACCGCCACACCCTTCTTGTCAAGGATCGTCGAGATGTCATGGGCATGGGCCGCCCCTTCCATCGTGAAGGAAAAGATCGCCGCCTTTCCCGGAGTGGTGCCTTGCAGCCCGAGCCAGTTGAGCCCCGTCAGACGTTCCGTGGCATAGGCGGCCAGTTCGGCCTCATGCGCGGCGATGTTCTCCATGCCGAGCTCCATGAGGTAGTCGAGAGCCGCGCCGAGGCCGATGGTCTGCACGATGCCGGGCGTGCCCGCCTCGAACTTCATCGGCGGATCGTTATAGCTCACCGCCTCCTTCGTCACTTCGCGGATCATGTCACCGCCACCCATGAAGGGCCGCATCTCTTCCATCCGCTCGCGGCGCACGTAGATCGCCCCCGAGCCCGAGGGGCCATAGAGCTTGTGGCCGGTGATGGCGTAGAAATCACAGCCCATATCGGCCAGGTTCACCGGCGCATGAACCGCGCCCTGGCTGCCATCGACGAGGACGGCCACGCCCTTCTCGCGCGCGGCGGCGCAGATCTTTTTCACGTCCACATGCGTGCCCAGCACGTTGGACAGTTGCGTGATCGCGATCAGCTTGGTCTTCGGCGTGATCGCGGCGATGAGCTTGTCCTCGTCGAGCGCCCCCGCCGCATCCACATCGACCCATTTGAGCACCGCGCCTTGGCGCTCGCGCAGGAAATGCCAGGGCACGATATTGGCGTGGTGCTCCATGACGCTGAGCAGGATCTCGTCGCCCGGCTCGATCCGCGGCGCGGCCCAGCCATAGGCGACCATGTTGATCCCCTCGGTCGTGCCGGAATTGAAGATGATCTCGTCTTCAGATGCCGCGCCCAGGAAGGCCGCCAGCTTGCCGCGCACGGCCTCGTATCTGTCCGTGGAAAGATTGCTGAGATAGTGCAACCCGCGATGCACGTTGGAATATTCTTCCGCGTAGGCGCGCGTCACCGCGTCGATCACCGCCCGCGGCTTCTGCGCGGAGGCGCCATTGTCGAGATAGACCAGCGGTTTGCCGTTCACCTCGCGGGACAGAATCGGAAAATCGCCCCGGATCTTTTCTACGTCATACATTTGCGCCTCCTGCGCCTGCGCCTATCCCGAGTATTACGAGCGCGAAGGTCAACCCGATCGCAAGGAGCAGCAAAGAAAGTACGATTGTGCCCAGCCCCCCGAGCGGCGAGCCAAAGCGATGCGCCCCGGCAAGCAGGCCCGCGATGGCATAGAGCAACCAGACGTTGGTTATGATGCCAAGCAGACCGGCAATGGGCAGCGCGACGAATCCGAGCAGCCAGATCACCAGCCCAATGGCAAACCCGATGACCTGCCACCATGTCACCACGGCCAGAACCTCCGGCAGCGCGCCCTGCCCGCCCAGCATCCGCCCCACCCAGGACAGGACAAAGACGGAGATGACAAGCGAGCTGGCCAGAAACATGGTGAAGATGAAAGGCCGTTCGGCCATGCTGATGAAGAACTGGAAAAGCGCCTGCTCCTCGGCCGGCATGTCCGGCGGAGGCACACCCGCGCTGAGATGAAAGCTCAGCGAGAACTGGATCGCGTTCAAGAGCGCGACCAGCACGAGCGCCGTCCAGAGCACCTCACGTTTCACACTCAGATCGATGATCGTCTGCGCAGCCTGCATGGGCCGCATCATCGTTTCGGTGAATAGCGCCTTAAAGTCCATCGCCCACCCTTTCACGCAGTGTTTCGGCAGTTCCGCTCAGCCAGAACCACACGAAGCAGACAAGCCATATCGCGCCGACAATGTCACGCTCTGACCCTGGTCCGATAAAGCCCGCCACCAGCCCCCAGAGCAGAACAAGCGGCGAGGAGGCCAGCAGCGCCCAGAAAAGCGCCAGCCGCGCCCCATGCGCATCGGCCCGCTCCGTCATGACCCTGAGAAGGGCGAACACGATGAACCCCAGGAGATAAAGCACCAGCGGCATGATGAAGAGCCAGGCCATCAGCGCACCGCCCAGGAGCGTGGTCAGATCCTCTCCCGACATATGCGCCTGCCGCGCCAGCCGCGGCCAGCTCGCCACGAAGAAGACAACGCAAGCCCCCATGAGAATCGCCAGCGCACGATCATCGCGCCGCCCGACAGCGAGAAGCCGGCGCATGACCCGCGCCGGCCCTTTGTAGGTGGCCGCGATGTCGCTCGTGACAGACATGCGCGCTCAGTCCCTGCGCCGCGTGAGCCAGCCTTCAAGACGCCCGCGAATCTCCTCGGCCAGCGTCTCGTCCTCGATCTCGTCGACCGCCTCGGCCAGGAAGGCCAGCGTCAGGAAATCCGTGGCGATCCCCTCGGGAATGCCTCTGGCGCGCAGGTAGAAAAGCGCCTCCTCGTCGATCGCCCCGGATGTCGAGCCGTGGCTGCAGGCCACGTCATCGGCATAGATTTCCAGCTCGGGCTTGGCGAGGAACTGGCTGTCACCATCGAGCAGGAGCGATTGGGACTTCTGGTAACCGTCCGTCCTCTGGGCGTCGGGCTGCACGAGGATCTTGCCCTGGAAAACGCCCGTCGCGCCATTGCGGAGCACCTTCTTGAACACCTGGCGGCTCTCGCAATCCTCGGCGTCGTGGGTGATGAATACCGTGTCGTCATGCACGAAATCGCCATCTCCAAGCGCCGCACCCGCCACATGGGCCACCGCGTTATCGCCCGTCAGCTCGATAATGCATTCGTTGCGCGTGAGCTTGCCATTGACCGTGAGCGTGAAGCTCTTGAAGGTGCTTTCCTCTCCCAGCCGGGCAAACATATGCGTTATCGCGCGCCGCTCGTGGTCACGTCCTTGCGCGCGCACGTGATGAAAGGAGGCACCGTCAGCCACATCGACCTCGAGACACTTGTTGAAGCGCGCGGCGGCAGGCCCGTTCTCGAGCAGCGTCAGGGACGCGCCCTTCTCGAGCTTGACCACGTGATGCAGCATCGCATCCGAGCTGTCGTCCTTGTGATGGTAAATGAGGCTCACCGGCCGCGAGGGTGTCTTGGTGACTCGGATCAAGATCCCGTCATGGGCCAGCGCCGTGTTGAGCGCCGCAAGGGGGCGCTCTACCGGTGTCTGCCCGCGGGCCTCGAGCTTGCCAAAGACATCGCCGGCCCAGTGAATATCGGCCCCGCCCGTCTCGGCCAGACGCGCGATCTCGATCCCTTCGAGGCTCAGCTCGTCCGAGGCCTCGGCATCGAAGACACCATCGACGAAGACGATCTTCAGCCGGTCGAACTCTCCGAAGACCAGCCCCTCGCCATGATCGAAGGTCGCCGCGCGGGGCGGCTCCTGCGCGGTGAGCGTGGTTGGATCGGTGAATTTCCAATACTCGTCGCGCTTGGACGGCAGGCCCATGGCCCTGAGGCGCGCCAGCGCGTCCTCGCGCGCCGCAAAGCTCCATCCACTTGCTTCCGGAAGTGCCGCGCCCTCAAGGAGCGAGGCCGCCGCCTCCTGTTTTGCTTGCCTTGCCGCGCTCATCACGCCACCTCGGAAACGATGTCGGCATAGCCGTTGTTTTCAACCTCGAGCGCCAGCTCCGGCCCGCCCGTCTTCACGATGCGCCCGTCGGACATGATATGCACGACGTCCGGCTTGATGTGATCCAGCAGGCGCTGGTAGTGGGTGATGACAAGGAAACCGCGCCCTGCCTCGCGCAGCGCGTTGACGCCATCGGCCACCAGCTTCATCGCGTCCACGTCAAGGCCGGAATCGGTCTCGTCGAGAATGCACATCTTCGGCTCGAGCATGGCCATCTGAAGGATCTCGTTGCGCTTTTTCTCGCCGCCCGAGAAGCCGACATTCACGGGCCGCTTGAGCATCTCGGCGTCGATCTTGAGGTCTTTCGCCCTCGCGCGGATTTCCTTGAGGAACTCCGTGGCCGAAAGCTCGTCCTGCCCGCGCGCTTTGCGCTGGGAGTTCACGGCGGTGCGCAGGAAGGTCATGTTGCCGACACCGGGGATTTCCACAGGGTATTGGAACGCGAGGAACAGCCCCGCCGCAGCGCGCTCCTCGGGCTCCATGTCCAGAAGGTCCGCGCCTTCGAGCTCGGCGCTTCCTTCGGTCACTTCGTAGCCACCCTTGCCCGAGAGCACATAGGAAAGGGTCGATTTGCCCGAGCCGTTCGGGCCCATGATCGCGTGCACCTTGCCCGACTCCACCGTCAGGTCGACGCCCTTGAGGATTTGCTTGTCCTCTTCTTCAAGTTTGACTTTCAGTCCTTTGATTTCCAACATGTTCGCGCCTTTCTCTTATCGTTGCGATCCGCCCCGGAGCCGGGCCGGAAATTCCGTCATCAGTGTTTCTTTCGCGTGAGCGATGCCGTCTGCGTAGGGCAGATCCCCCTGGCTGAGGCTTGGCAGCATCTCCACGATCTCGTCATGCCGCAGCGGTAGCGGCAAAGCCCGCCCGATCGCCGCGGCGTAGTCGTAATATTTCATCCGTGCGTGATCCATCGGGTCGAGCCATGTATTCGGGATCCCGAAACTGTCCGCCACGATGAGCCCGTGCAGGCTCGATGAAATGACATGCGCGCAGGTGGCTATCTCGCGGCAGACCACATCCGCCGCCCCCTGCACGTCGATGTAATGCAGACGCGGCTCGCGGGCCAGCGCATCCTGAACACGGGCATCTCCAAGCTGGGCGTGATGCAGGATGAGACCGATCCTCTCTTCCCGCTCCGGCACCTCGCCGATCGCCTCAGCCGTCAGCAGCCCCGGGTCGCCGAACCGCTCTGTCTGAACCCCCAGCAACGAGGCCGTGATCGGCCCGCGCAGCACCGCGATCTCGACCGCATCCACGAAGTCCGGCCCGATCGCTTTCATCATTCCGGTGCCCCAGATCACCGGCCGTTCCACACCGAAGCCACCGCCGCGAAACGTGCGGCGGACGAACTGCATGATCGAGCCGAGGGCAAAGATCTCCGCCTCCTTGGGCGGTGCATGGACAACGTCACGGCCCGCCGCATGGGCCGTCACGAGACGTGACAGCTCATCGCCGAAGTTCGGCTTGGCGTTCCACCAGTAGAGCTTGAGGGGGGCGTCGCTCATCCGTCAGCCCTTCCTGCGCGCATCGTCGATGCGCGGCGCGATATGGCGGTGGCAAGCTTCGACGCGTTGCCGCCCCGAGCCGCGGCGCATCGCCGGGTTTGAACCACATCGAAAGCCCTCCCTTCAAGCGAAGAAAGTGGCATTATTTCAAAAGGTTGTAGCGTGGTGCTCAGATATTCTGAAGCGCAGCCGCGATCGTTTGCAGGTTCGCGCGTGCGCCCGACGCAGGCTGGAGCACCGAGGAGGCGTATTCCGCCGAGAACATCGCCTCCCAGGCGCCCGGCGCCTGCTTGGCCACATCCGCCTCGCCCACGAGGATGAGCGCGAAACCCGCCATCATGGAGGTCTTGGCGACCACGCCGCGAAAACCTGCGAATGTCGCCACCGTCACCAGAACCACAAAGGCGGCTGCGATCTCCCCCGCGTGGCGCAGGATGACCATCATCATATCGTTGCCCGCCAGATACCCGTCGAGCAGGTGAAAGCCCGCAAGCCGTCCAAGCAGCATCGCAACGCAGCCCAGGGCGAAGGCGATCGCCCATTTCGGCGCGGCGAGGATGAGGTTGCCGGGGGCAGCCCTGCGCGTGACACGGCTGCGCGCCCTGCGGATCTCGGCCGCACTCACGCGCGTCTTGCTCACTTCGCCCTCTCCGGCGAGAAGCTGCTTGCCCGCGCCCTCGTTCTTGGAGAGCCGCTTGAGCCGCGCCTCGAAGGTGTCCAGTCCCTGCTTGTTGATCATCAGCCAGCCTCCATGCACCAGTCTTGCATGGGTTAACACCTGATTTACAAGCATGGCGGGAATAGGGCAAAAGACGCACAATTTCAGGCTTTGCCCCCGGCGCGTGCACCAAGCGGATATGCGCGGTGTGCAGTGTCACCCGACGGACCCTTCCAGCGAGATCGCCACAAGCTGCTGTGCCTCCATGGCAAACTCCATCGGCAGCGCTTGCAGAACCTCGCGGGCAAAGCCGTTGACGATGAGCGCCACAGCCTCTTCCTCGTCCATGCCGCGCTGGCGGCAATAGAACATCTGGTCGTCATCCACCTTCGATGTCGTGGCCTCGTGCTCAACGCGCGAGGAATTGTTCTTCACCTCGATGTAAGGCACTGTATGCGCCCCGCATTTGTCGCCGATCAACAGGCTGTCACACTGCGTGAAATTGCGAGAGTTCTGCGCCTTGGGGTGCATCGACACCAGCCCGCGATAAGTGTTCTGCGCGACGCCGGCGGAAATGCCCTTCGAGACGATCCGGCTCTTGGTGTTCTTGCCAAGGTGGATCATCTTCGTGCCCGTGTCGGCCTGCTGGTGGTTGTTGGTGATGGCGATCGAGTAGAACTCGCCCTGGCTGTCGTCACCGCGCAGGATGCAGCTGGGATATTTCCAGGTCACGGCCGAGCCCGTCTCCACCTGCGTCCACATCACTTTCGAACGATCACCGCGGCAATCGGCCCGCTTGGTGACGAAGTTGTAGATGCCGCCGTTGCCCTCCTCGTCGCCGGGGAACCAGTTCTGAACAGTGGAATATTTCACTTCCGCGTCTTCGAGCGCGACAATTTCCACGACAGCGGCGTGAAGCTGGCTCGTGTCACGTTGCGGCGCGGTGCAGCCTTCGAGATAGGAGACGTAGGAGCCCTTGTCGGCGATGATCAGCGTGCGCTCGAACTGGCCGGTGTTCTCCGCGTTGATGCGGAAATAGGTGCTCAGCTCCATGGGGCAGCGCACGCCGGGCGGCACGTAGACAAACGAGCCGTCCGAGAAAACGGCCGAGTTCAGCGTGGCATAGAAGTTGTCCGAGACGGGCACGACGGAGCCGAGGTATTTCTTTACCAGCTCCGGGTGCTCGCGGATCGCCTCGGAGATCGAGCAGAAGATGACGCCCGCCTCCCTCAGTTCCTTCTGGAAGGTCGTGCCCACCGAGACCGAATCGAACACGGCGTCCACGGCAACCTTGCGGCCCTCTGCAGGTGCCTCATCTGCCCCCTCGACACCGGCCAGGATCATTTGCTCCTTGAGCGGGATGCCGAGCTTTTCATAGGTTGCCAGAAGCTTGGGGTCCACCTCGTCGAGGCTCTTGGGCTTCTCTTCCATGCTCTTGGGACGCGCGTAGTAATACTGGTCCTGGAAGTCGATCTCGGGGTAGTCGACCATAGCCCAGGTCGGCTCCTCCTTCTGGAGCCAGCGCTCATAGGCCGCCAGGCGCCAATCGGTCATCCACTGGGGCTCTTCGTTCTTTTCCGAGATGAGGCGCACGATGTCCGGCGTCAGCCCCTTGGGGGCATATTCCATCTCGATCTCCGTCTCCCAGCCATACTTGTATTTCTCGCCCAGCGAGCGCACGGCCTCGACGGTTTCCTCTTCGACGCCTTCCTTGACAATCACTTCACTCATCTCTTGTCCTTTCGTCGCTCGCGCTCATGCGGCGCGTGTTTCGTGTTTCCTGGCATGCCGCGCCCAGCTTTCCGCAAAGCGCAGCACATCGTCCCGTTTCGTCTCGAGGCCAAGCGAGACGCGGATCGCGCATCCGGCCTCCGCCTCGTCAAACCCCATCGCGCGCAGCACGGGGCTCGTCTTGACCTTGCCCGAAGAGCAGGCCGACCCGGCGGAAATCGCAAAGCCCGCCAAATCCATCTGCATCACCTGTGTCTCGCCTTTCCAGCCCGGCTTGAGCAGACAGCTCGTGTTCGGCAGGCGCGCCGTATCTTTTCCGACTGATCTAATCTGTTTCACTTCGCCCGCAAGGGCGTCTTCGAGCAGATCGCGCATCTTCTCCACGGCCTGCCACTCGCCCCGGTCCACATCCTCGACAGCGGCCTCCGCCGCCGCGGCGAAGCCGGCGATCCCGATCAGGTTCTCCGTCCCGGCGCGCCGGCCCATCTCCTGGCCGCCCCCCTTCAGAACCGGCGCAATGTCGATCCCCCGCCGCATCACAAGCGCGCCGACGCCCTTGGGCCCGCCCAGCTTGTGGCCGCTCACCACCGCCATCATCGGCGCGGAGG
>JAWLEL010000300.1:0-3756 GCA_041686165.1 Lentibacter sp. | reverse complement strand
CGACATCCAGGCCCCGCTGGCGCTGATCGAGGCGGCGGGCGGGCGCGTGACCGACTGGCGCGGCGGCCCCGTGCACGAGGGCGGGCGCGTCCTCGCGGCGGCAAGCGCGGAGCAGCACGCGGCGGCGCTGGAGCTTCTGAAAGCGGTTTGAGGCTGCGGGTTGCTTGGAGCTCAACGCGGTCGTTGGAACAAGCCGAGCATCGCCTGACCGTGGGCTGGCGATCCGACCTGCGAGATGCAGCGCTTTATGCCTACCAAATTCTTGCTTCAGTCAGGCCGCGCACCAAGCCCTGCCAAATCGCCAGACCGCGGGACGGTCAGGCGATGCTCGGCGGCCTTCGGCCTTGATTCCGAGCAGGGCTTAGAAGAACCGGCAGAGATGTCCCACAGCCCTCTCCGACGCCTGCCGGTGATCCGGGCGCGCGCCCATCCAGCCCCCGAATTTCGAGACAGTTTGACAAAACAGGTGCTTTGAAACCGCGCCGATCCGGGCTACTTTCGCCTCGTGCGTGTCTCTTGGCCCTTTTCCGGCGCGTGTGCTGGCGATGAGGGGGCCCCCGGCAGAGGAGGTGCCAGATGCGCGAGACACTTGTCAGAAATGCAGATCATGTCCTGACGATGGACGATGCGCGGCTTGAGCTGCGCGGCGCGGATGTCCTGCTGCGCGGTGGCCAGATCGCCGCAGTCGGCCGCGGCCTTGAGGCCGGCGCGGGGGCGCATGTGCTCGATGCGGCGGGGTGCGTCGTCACGCCCGGTCTCGTCAACACCCATCACCACCTCTACCAGACGCTCACGCGCGCCGTGCCGGGCGGGCAGGACGCGCTGCTCTTCGGCTGGCTCAAGACGCTCTACCCGATCTGGGCGCGTTTCGGACCCGAGGAAATCTTCACCAGTGCGCAGGTCGGGCTGGTGGAGCTGGCGCTGTCGGGCTGCACCATGACCTCCGATCACCTCTATCTCTACCCGAACGGCGCGCGGCTCGACGACACGATCGACGCGGCCCGCGAAGTGGGGCTGCGCTTTCATCCCACGCGCGGGGCGATGAGCATCGGCGAGAGCGACGGCGGGCTGCCCCCCGACAGCCTTGTCGAGCGCGAAGAGGCCATTCTCGAGGATTGCATCCGCGTGATCGACGCGCATCACGACGCGGGCGAGGGGGCGATGCTGCGCGTGGGCGTCGCGCCGTGCTCGCCTTTCTCGGTGAGCCGGGAGCTCATGCGCGATGCGGCGCTGCTCGCCCGCAACAAGGGGGTGATGCTGCACACCCACCTGGCCGAGAACGAGGAGGACATCGCCTATAGTCTCGCGCAGTTCGGCTGCCGCCCCGGCGACTATGCCGAGGAGCTGGGCTGGACGGGCGCGGATGTCTGGCATGCCCATTGCGTGAAGCTCGATGGGCGGGAGATCGACCTTTTCGCCAGAACGAAGACCGGCGTGGCCCATTGCCCCTGTTCCAACTGCCGCCTCGGCAGCGGGATCGCCCCGGTGCGCGCCATGCGCGATGCGGGCGTGCCCGTGGGCCTTGGTGTTGACGGCTCGGCCAGCAACGACGCGGGCAACCTGGCCGCCGAGGCGCGGCAGGCCATGCTCCTGCAGCGCGTGGCGCGCGGGGCGGACGCCATGAGCGCGCGCGAGGCGCTCGAGATTGCCACGCGCGGGGGCGCAGAGGTCCTTGGCCGGAGCGATTGCGGGCAGATCGCGCCGGGCAAACGGGCCGATATCGCGGTCTGGGATGTCAGCGGCATCGAGAGCGCCGGAAGCTGGGACCCGGCGGCGCTCCTGCTCGCGGGGCCGGTGAGTGTGCGGAATTTGTTTGTCGAAGGGCGGCAGATCGTGGAAGGTGGTGCCATGCCGCATCTCGATGTGGGCGCGATAACCCGGCGGCAGAACAAGCTTGCCAGAGAATTGATGGAAAAATGAACATGCGGTTTCTTGCGATGCTGACGCTCATCCTGACAATGGCCCTGCCGGCTGGCGCGGAGCCGGTGCGCGAGTTCGCCCAGATGGTGAGCGGGTTCAGGGCCGAGCACGGGCTGGGGCCTGTCAGGGTCAATGCCAAGCTGGAGCTGGCCGCCGAACGGCACGCGCAGGACATGGCCAAGCGGGGCTTTTTCTCGCACACCGGCTCGAACGGCTCCAGCCTGGGCCAGCGGGCCAAGCGGGCCGGGTATCGCTATTGCCTGATCGCCGAGAATATCGCCAAGGGCCAGAAGAGCGCGGCCGAGGCGATGCAGGCCTGGGTCAACTCGCAGGGCCACCGCAAGAACATGCTCCAGCGCAAGATCAGGGAGATCGGCGTGGCGCGCGCCTCGGGCAATGTCTGGGTGATGGTGGTCGGGGCGCAGCGTCAGTCCTGTTGATGCGTTTCGAGTGATGCGCGAGGTCTGAAAATACCTCTAAGCGCCCGAGAGATCCAGGCGTTGTCCCCGCTGCGAGAAAAGCTGTGCGGCAGGTTTTACCCGTAGCGCTTCAAGGTCGACTCCATCGGAATTTCATTTGTTTCCGCGATGCGTTTGCGCTTATGTGCTGGCACGAAGTGAGCAGCGGGAGAGGCAGGTGTCGCAGATGCCCGAAGATATCATCGACGGCGATGACGAAGCCTACGAGCTGACGCGGCGCGACGTGAGCGCCGTGCTCGCTGCCGTCGACCAGAGCGATCGGGCGGCGCTGCTCGAGCTCATCGAGCCGATGCATGCCGCCGATATCGCCGACATGCTCGAACAGGTCGATGAAGGCGACCGGCGGCGGCTCATCGAGCTCTATGGAGCCGAGTTCGACGGCGATATCCTGTCGGAACTTGACGAGAGCATCCGCGTCGACGTGATCGAGGCACTGGGGCCTGATGTCCTTGCGGGCGCGGTGCGCGATCTGGAAAGCGATGATGTCGTCGACCTGCTCGAGGACCTCGAGGAACCGCAGCAGGCGGCGATTTTCGACGCGCTCGACGACGCCGGCGAGATGGTGGCGCGGCAGGCGCTGTCCTACCCGGAGGAATCGGCCGGCCGGCTCATGCAGCGCGAGGTTGTCGTCGCGCCCGAGCACTGGAGCGTCGGCGACGCGATCGACTTCATGCGCAATTCCGAGGAGCTGCCGGACCAGTTCTATCACATGGTGCTCGTGGATCCGCGCATGCACCCTGTGGCCAACGTCGCGCTGGGGCGGATCATGGGCGCGCCGCGTGAGACGCGGCTTGCCGACCTCGTGGAGGATATCTTCCAGCTCATTCCGGTCGACCAGGATGAAGGCGACGTGGCCTATGCGTTCAACCAGTATCACCTGATCTCGGCGCCGGTCGTGGACGCAGAGGGGCGCCTCGTGGGTGTCATCACCATCGACGACGCCATGGCCGTGCTCGACGAGGAGCACGAGGAGGACATCCTGCGGCTGGCCGGTGTCGGCGAGGGGAGCCTGACGGACCGTGTCATCAGCACCACCAAGCGGCGGTTTCCCTGGCTGGCGGTAAACCTCGTCACGGCGGTTCTGGCGAGCCTCGTCATCGCGCAGTTCGACGCGGTGATCACCGATTACGTGGCGCTGGCGGTGCTCATGCCGATCGTCGCCTCCATGGGCGGCAACGCGGGCACGCAGAGCCTGACCGTGGCCGTGCGCGCCATCGCGACGAAGGACCTCACCGGCTCGAATGTCTGGCGGGTGATCCGCCGCGAAGTGCTTGTCGGCGTGGTCAACGGCGTGATTTTCGCCGTGATCATGGGAGCGGTCTGCCTGCTGTGGTTCAGCTCGCCGACGCTGGGCTGG